>PADU01000028.1 GCA_002700485.1 SAR116 cluster bacterium
CAGCTCTGAAACAGAGCAGATCATGACCGCAGATAAAAGACCAAACGGTGTTTCCGGGAGTGGTGATGTATTATCTGCTTTCTTTTTAAATGCCTTTCGGATGGATGATAATGTGCCGCTAATCGTACCTGAAGTTAACCCCGGCACAGTAACCGACATGCTCAAGCAGAATGGCGGCCGCAATATTATCGCAAATCCGAACTGTTCTACAGCTCAGCTCGTTGTTGCGTTGAAGCCGCTGCATGACACCTATAAAGTGCGCCGTGTCGTTGTGTCGACCTATCAGGCAACCTCAGGTGCAGGTCGTCCTGCAATGGATGAGCTGTTCAATCAGACCAAGGGCATTTTCGTGAATGATGAGGTCAGGCCTGAACTGTTCACCAAACAAATCGCCTTTAACGCCATTCCGCATATTGATGTTTTTATGGATGATGGCTTTACAAAAGAAGAATGGAAGATGGCAGTCGAGACGAAAAAAATCCTCGACCCAGAAATTGAACTGGTTGCCCATTGCGTCCGTATCCCGGTATTTATTGGCCACAGTGAAGCGGTGTTTATTGAAACAGAAAGGCCAATTGATGAGAATGAGGCCAGGTCTCTTCTGCGGGAAGCAGAGGGTGTTTCCGTTATCGACCACCGTGCTAATGAAGGCTATGTAACGCCTGTTGAAGCAGCAGGCGAGGATGCTGTATATATCAGCCGTCTGCGCAAAGACCCCAGCATACAAAACGGGCTGGTCTTTTGGTGTGTGTCAGATAATCTGCGCAAAGGGGCGGCTCTGAACTCAGTTCAGATTGCAGAACTTGTTGCAGAAAAAGGTTTGTCAGGACGGTAATCAGCTCTGTTTTGTGGCGCTGTATTCCCAGATATGACGCAGAACTGGCATCGTTAGTGCGGTATCTGCTTTGGAAATGATTTCTGCTGTCTTTGTGTTGGCTGTATGGGCTGCTTGGGCTAGATTCTGACCGGACAGTATGGCATTTAAAAAGAAAGCAGATAATACATCACCACTCCCGGAAACACCGTTTGGTCTTTTATCTGCGGTCATGATCTGCTCTGTTTCAGAGCTGACTAGAATATCACATATCTGACTGGATGCGGTCGCTATTCCTGTGGCAAAAACAACTCTCAGCCGTCCAGTAATCAGCTGACGGGCTGCTAACACAGCGTCAGTTTCATTTTTTATGGCTGTTTCTGCCAGCAGAGTAAGTTCAAACTGATTCGGTGTGATAATATCAGCATGAGGCAAAAGGTCGGCCCGCATCGCATCCAAGATGCTGCCGTCCACATAGAGACGTCCAGCATCACCTAGGACAGGATCAAGCAAATAGATAACCGGTTCATTCGCTTGTCTGCTGGCGGCGATGAATCGCGCAACAGGCGAAATTTGGCTGTGATTGCCAAAGTAGCCTGTCTGTATTGCGCCCAATTGGCTAAAAATGTCCAGTTTTCCATAATCAGCAAGTAGCGCACCAAGCTCAGCTGCAGGGGTGACAGACAGCGTATTTGTTCCAAAGCCGGGGTGGGCAGCCAGCTGAACAGTGTCTACAGACTCAGCTGGTTGGTGCAGATACTGGTAAATTGGCATTGCGGCATTGTTGCCGACCGCTCCATGTATAACAGCTGACTGAATCGAAAGGATGATCTTGTTTGTCATGAATGCCACATTTTTCTTACATTAACGCTGAGCATTCAAAAGTTGTATAGGTTCTTTTCCTGCTGTCAAATCTGCTATTGGCCGCCATGGTCTGGCCAAAAGGGCTTTAGTCCCGCTCTGTAACAAAAAGCAGCACTAAGATTGATAAAATCAGCCTGATCCGCTATGACTTTGTGTAGAAAGAGCCACGTCATGTTTGTGACCAGTATTTTGCGGAGTTTGAATGTGATGACAAAGCCTCGTCCATTATCCCCTCATTTACAGATTTATCGCCTGCCTTTGCCGGCTTTGATGTCAATTTCTCATCGCCTGTCGGGTGTAGTGTTGTCTACGGGAACGATTTTTGTGGCTGTCTGGCTGATGATGTTGGCGGCGGGTGAAACCTCTTTTGCCCTAGCCCAGTCTGTGGTGAGCCATCCGCTTAGTCAGCTGGTGCTGTTTGGCTATAGTGTGGCGCTGTTTTATCATGCCTGTAATGGGGTCCGCCATCTATTCTGGGATGCGGTCATTGGGGTGAATATCCCTGCGATATATGCGTCAGGCCGGGTTGCAATTGCGCTGGCTGTTGTGCTCACTGGACTGTTTTGGCTTGTAATTTATTGGTAGGGCTGGATAAGGGGAGTCGTGAGATGACAAGGCAGACTAAATCGATGTCAACACCCCTGGCGCAGGCCCGTGGGCTTGGGTCTGCAAAGTCGGGTCTGAATCATTGGTGGCATCAGCGTGTTAGCGCTGTTGCGATGGTGGGTCTTGTCAGTTGGATGGTGTTTCTTGTGTTAAGCTTAGCAGGGGCGGATTATGAGACAGCCCTGAATGTGGTATCGCATCCGGCACATGCCGCTGTTGTTGTGTTGTTTATTGCTGTTGGTCTCTGGCACGCAAGTTTGGGTCTCCAGGTTGTATTAGAAGACTATGTAGCAAACGAGGGCGTGCGACTAATTGCGATCCTGGCGGTCAAAATGGCTGCATCTGTCATAGCAGTTCTGTCAATTTTAAGTGTCCTTAAAGTCGCATTATAGAAAACCTGCCTTATTGGCCTTGGCACAGAGGGTGCCGGGTTCCAATATAATAGTGTGTTGGATGGCAGAAAAATTTAAAAAAGCTCTGGTGTAGATAACGGGCTGACTTGTTTTGGAGTTGAATTATGAGCGCATATGAGATCACCGATCATCACCTCGATGTTGTGGTTGTCGGGGCAGGTGGTGCTGGTTTGCGGGCAACATTGGGGATGGCAACATCTGGGTTGCGCACAGCCTGTATCACTAAAGTCTTTCCAACTCGCTCGCACACGGTTGCGGCGCAAGGCGGCATTGGCGCAGCCCTTAATAACATGGGTGAAGGCGATAACTGGAAATTCCATATGTATGACACGGTCAAGGGGTCTGACTGGTTAGGTGATCAGGACGCTATTGAATATATGTGCCGTGAGGCGATTCCGTCTGTTATTGAGCTTGAGCATTATGGGGTACCGTTTTCGCGCACTGATGACGGCAATATTTATCAGCGCCCTTTTGGGGGGCACNCCTTGGACTATGGTAAAAATATCGCCCGCCGCGCCTGTGCGGCCGCTGACCGCACAGGTCATGCTATCCTGCATACGTTGTATCAGCAATGTCTCCGCCACAAGGCAGAATTCTTTGTTGAATATTATGCGATTGATTTGATCATGGATGATAATGGGGCCTGTCAGGGTGTATTAGCCCTGTCTATGGAAGATGGGGCTATCCACCGGTTTCTNGGACAGCGGACTGTGCTGGCTACTGGAGGGTATGGCCGGGTCTATTTCTCCTGCACATCTGCTCACACCTGCACTGGGGACGGCAATGCCATGGCTCTGCGCTCTGGGTTGCCCCTTCAGGATATGGAATTTGTCCAGTTCCACCCGACTGGTGTTTATGGTGCTGGCGTTCTGATTACTGAGGGCGCGCGTGGTGAAGGCGGTTATCTAACCAATTCGGAAGGCGAGCGTTTTATGGAACGCTATGCCCCAACCGCCAAGGATTTAGCCAGCCGTGATGTGGTCAGCCGGGCAATGACAATGGAAATCAATGAAGGCCGTGGCGTTGGGCCAATGAAAGACCATATTCTGCTTCATCTTGAGCATCTTGATGCGGCAACCTTGCATGAACGGCTACCTGGCATCACTGAAACAGCTCGAATCTTTTGTGGTGTTGATATAACAAGAGAACCTATACCTGTATTGCCAACTGTTCATTACAATATGGGCGGTATTCCCACCAATTACCATGGTGAGGTGCTCTCACCTACAGCAGATGACCAAAACCGTGTGGCGCCAGGCTTGATGGCGATTGGTGAAGCTGCTTGTGTTTCTGTTCACGGGGCAAATCGATTGGGTACAAACTCATTATTGGACATTGTTGTTTTTGGGAGGGCGTCAGCAAAGCGGGCTGCAGAGACCGTCACGCCAGGGGCAACCCTGCCGTCTGTGGACTCGGCGTCCACGGATAAGGCTCTGGATCGCCTCGATCGCATGCGTCATGCCAAAGGAGAAGTGAAGGTAGGTAATTTGCGGTTGGATATGCAGCGTTCAATGCAACAGTATGCTGCTGTTTTCCGATCTGGTGCCTCGCTTAATGATGGTGTGCGCAAGATGGATGAAATTGCCTCTGGCATTGCAGATATTGGAATTAAAGACAGATCACTCATATGGAATACTGACCTTGTTGAGGCACTTGAACTTGAAAATCTAATGGGTCAGGCACTTGTGACCGTGCGGTCTGCACATCAGCGTACAGAATCACGCGGAGCGCATGCACACGAAGATTTCCCGGATCGTGATGATAAAAACTGGATGAAACATACAGTCATGTGGCTGGATGAAAATAACCAGTCAAGAACAGGCTATCGTGATGTAACGTTGAATACGCTGACCAATGAGGTGCAGTCTGTGCCGCCGGTTGCGCGTGTATATTAAATGTTTTGCAGGCCTGAAGATTTGAACAGTAGGAACGGTTAAGATGGCGCAATTTACTCTGCCGCGGAACTCAAAGGTCACCAAGGGCACACATCATCCGGCAAAAGATGGTGCTCAGAATACCCGAACATTCACAATCTATCGCTGGTCGCCGGAGGATGATAAAAACCCGCGTCTGGATAGTTTTGAAATTGATTTGGATGAATGCGGCCCGATGGTTCTTGATGCGCTGATTAAAATCAAGAATGAGATGGATTCCAGTCTGACTTTCCGTCGCTCCTGCCGAGAGGGTATTTGTGGGTCCTGTTCGATGAACATTGACGGGTCAAACACGCTTGCTTGCCTTAAATCAATTGATGAGGTGAAAGGTGATGTGAATATCTATCCGCTGCCCCACATGCCTGTGGTTAAGGATCTAGTTCCAGATTTGACTCATGCTTATGCACAGCTGACGTCCGTTGAACCCTGGCTGAAAACAGAAACACCTGCCCCAGAGGGACGCGAGCGCAAGCAATCACCAGAAGAACGGGAAAAAATAGATGGCTTGTGGGAATGTGTCTTATGTTTCAGCTGCACGACATCTTGCCCCTCTTATTGGTGGAACGGAGACAGATATCTCGGTCCGGCCGTTCTGCTTCAGGCCTATCGCTGGATTGCTGACAGCCGTGATGAATATAAAGGTGAACGTCTTGATGCGCTGGAGGACCCTTTCCGCCTGTATCGTTGTCATACCATCATGAACTGTGCGAAAACTTGCCCGAAGGGTCTTAATCCAGGCAAAGCTATTGGCGAAATCAAAAAGCTAATGGTTCAGAGGCAAGGTTAGGCCTGAGCGGGGCAAAACTGCTATTGTAATGACAACAGTTTCACCGCATGCACTCTATGAGATAAAGATACGGTCAGGTGAATTGCAGCCTGATGAAGGTCAGGCTGATGCTGTTATGCATCTTGAAAACCTGTTTGAAGCCCTGAAACCCGCACAACAAAGTCAGAGTTTTGGACCAATTCGCCGTTTATTTGGGTTCGGTAAACAGGCAAAAAATACAGTAAAGGGCCTGTATCTTTATGGAGGTGTCGGCCGTGGTAAAACGATGTTGATGGATATGTTCGCTAAAGCAGCAAAGCCTCTTAACAGTCAGCGGTTTCATTTCCACGACTTTATGGTGAAAGCCCAAAATGAGGTGCAGTCCGCTCGCCAGGCCGAACATGCTGACCCAATTTCCCGCGCCGCGGACGAGCTGATGGCTGGCGGGCAGATCATCTGTTTTGATGAGATGGAAGTTCGCGATATAGCAGATGCGATGATTATTCGCCGTTTGTTTCTGGCGATGTGGGACAGGGGTATGGTTCTAGTGACCACGTCAAACCGGCCGCCAGACTTGCTCTATCTTGATGGGCTGCATAGAGACAGATTTCTACCTTTCATTGATGATTTGAATACGCGGTTGAACATCTATGAAATTGCCTCTGGTCAGGATTGGCGGAAGGTGTTTTTAGCGTCTGTATCTGGCTGGCATCTCCAGCCAGCCGCTAGTGATGCCAGTGTAGGCGCAGAACTTGATCAGATTTTCTCAACGTTGGGTGGNGGCTCAGAAATAAGCTGTGAGACCATGANATTTTCTGGCCGCTCATTATCCTTTGAACGTGTTGCTGGTGATGTGGTTGATGTTAGCTTTCACCGCTTATGTGGCCAGCCGCTTGGTGTGCGTGATTATCTGGCTGTCGCGGATCGGTTTTCTGGATTGGTTCTTCGCGATATTCCGATTCTGGATGACACAAGTCAGAATGAAGCAAGGCGGCTTATGTGGCTGGTTGACGCGCTGTATGACAGGGGCCGTTTCATGATCGCCAGCGCTGCTGCGCAGGTGGACAGACTGTATCAGGGCGACAGATGGGGCTTTGAATTTGAAAGAACCTGTTCACGCTTGCAGGAAATGGCCCAACTACGGGGAATGCAAATCAATTCATAAACCCCAAGCGAGACAGATGATATAGCTTGCGGTTATGTGTAAAATTTTGTAGGAAAAAACATGAAATCCTGCTGAATCGCGCGACTTGTGTATTGGTTTAGCACGGCATGGTAAACCACGTAAAAATTTAAGGATACCAGACCATGGCTAGGAACAAAATTGCTCTTATCGGGGCAGGAAACATAGGCGGNACACTNGCCTTGTTGGCAGGCTTAAAAGAGCTCGGTGATATTGTGCTTTTTGATATCGCAGAGGGTATACCGCAAGGCAAGGCTCTTGATATTGCTGAATCATCGCCTTCTGAGGGTTTTGATGCGAAGGTTACTGGCGCAAATGATTATGCTGCGCTTGCTGATGCGGATGTTGTGATTGTGACAGCAGGGGTTGCCCGTAAACCAGGCATGAGCCGTGACGATCTCGTTGGCATAAACACTAAAGTGATGAAGCAGGTTGGTGAAGGCATCAAGCAAAATTGTCCGGATGCATTTGTGATCTGTATCACAAATCCCCTTGATGCCATGGTTGGGGTTCTGCAAAGGGCCTCCGGTCTGCCTCCAGCACGTGTGGTTGGCATGGCCGGGATTTTGGACAGTGCCCGCTTCCGCTTTTTCCTTGCCGAGGAATTTAATGTATCGGTTGAAGACGTCACAGCCTTTGTTTTGGGTGGGCACGGCGACACAATGGTGCCGCTAGTCCGTTATTCCACAGTTGCTGGCATCCCTTTACCTGACCTGATTGATATGGGCTGGTCAACAGCTGATAAAGTTGAACAGATTGTCCAACGAACACGCGATGGGGGGGCGGAAATTGTCGGTTTGCTGAAGACAGGCTCAGCCTTCTACGCACCAGCCTCTTCAGCGATAGAGATGGCAGATGCTTTTCTAAAAGATAAAAAGCGTCTTCTGCCCTGTGCAGCTTTTGTTGACGGGGCATATGGGCTGGAAGGTTTATATGTTGGTGTGCCGGTCATCATCGGGGCTGGCGGTGTTGAACGTATCGTGGAAATTCAGTTAAATGATGAAGAACAGGGCATGTTCGAAAATTCAGTCAATGCCGTGAAGGCATTGAATGAAGTTGTAGAACGGGTCGAATAGACCCGTTTTTTTGGCTGAACAGCTGGTTAGTGTGCAGAGCAGCTTTCAGATGAAGGGAAGGTAGGATGAATATTCACGAACATCAGGCAAAAGAACTGCTGCGGGGGTTTGGCGTGGCTGTTCCAAAAGGGATAGCTGCATTCACAGTGGATGAAGCCGTGTCCGCTGCAAAGAAGCTGGGCGGCGATGTCACCGTTGTTAAAGCCCAGATTCATGCTGGTGGCCGTGGTAAGGCAGGTGGAGTGAAGNTTGTGAATTCTGTAGCAGAGGTCAAAACAGAAGCTCAGCGTATTTTAGGCTCAACACTTGTTACTCATCAGACAGGTCCAGCAGGTAAAGCGGTTCAGCGACTCTATATTGAAGAAGGATGTGATATCGCAACTGAGCTCTATCTGTCCATGCTAGTTGATAGAAGTTCTAGCCAGATCACGATTATCGCCTCAACAGAAGGTGGTATGGATATTGAAGCTGTTGCTGCTGAGACGCCTGAACGTATCTTGACAATTTCGATCGACCCGGCAACTGGCCTAAAACCTCATCATATCAGGTCCGTTGCTAATGCGCTGAAGTTGACAGGCAAAACTGCAAAACAGGCTTCAGGGTTTTTGTCGGGTATCTACAGCACCTTTACAGAGCTTGATGCGTCCCTTGCTGAAATCAACCCGTTGGTGGTTACAAGTTCAGGTGATTTGCTGGCTCTGGATGCTAAGATGAGCTTCGATGATAATGCGTTGTTCCGCCAAAAAGATGTGCTGGCGCTGCGAGACCTCACCGAGGAAGATGAGCGTGAAGTCAAAGCGTCTGAATTTGATCTGAATTACATTAAGTTGGATGGTACGATCGGGTGCATGGTCAATGGAGCTGGTCTAGCGATGGCGACCATGGATATCATCAAGCTTGAAGGTGGTGAGCCTGCAAACTTTTTGGATGTGGGCGGCAGCGCCACAACTGAGCGGGTGACAGAAGCATTTAAAATTATTCTGTCTGATAAAAATGTTGAAGGTATTCTTGTTAATATCTTTGGCGGCATTATGCGCTGTGACGTTATTGCTGAAGGTGTCGTTGAAGCCGCCCGCACGTTGGGGCTCACCAAACCGCTTGTTGTGCGTCTTGAGGGTACAAATGTTGAAAAGGGTAAGCAAATAATGGGCGAATCAGGCCTTGCGATCATATCGGCAGATAATCTTGGTGACGCAGCCAAAAAAATTGTTGCTGCTGTAAAGGGGGCATAGGCAGATGGCTGTATTAGTTGATAAGACAACCAAAGTGATTTGCCAGGGCTTTACTGGCGCACAAGGCACATTCCACAGTCAGCAGGCTATTGACTATGGCACGCAGATGGTTGGCGGGGTAACGCCAGGCAAAGGCGGGCAGACACATCTAGGCCTGCCTGTGTTTAATACTGTTGCAGAGGCTTGCCGGGAAACAGATGCGACAGCTACTGTCATTTACGTGCCACCTCCATTTGCGGCCGATTCAATTTTGGAAGCGATTGCTGCGGAAATACCCCTGATTGTCTGCATAACAGAAGGTATTCCGGTTCAGGATATGGTTCCGGTTAAGCGCGCACTTTCCGGTTCAAAAAGCCGCCTGATTGGGCCAAACTGTCCAGGAATTATTACCCCAGGCGGGTCCAAAATTGGGATCATGCCTGGTCATATACACCAGGTAGGCAAAGTGGGCATAGTTTCACGTTCAGGTACGCTGACCTATGAGGCTGTGGCCCAAACCACAGCCATCGGATTTGGACAGTCAACCTGCATTGGCATCGGCGGTGACCCAGTAAATGGNACGAATTTNATTGATTGTCTNGATTTGTTCTTAAATGANNCNCAGACAGAGGCNATNGTGATGATTGGCGAGATTGGTGGATCAGCAGAAGAAGAGGCNGCTNCCTTTTATGCGGCNCATCCAAATAAAAAGCCAATTGCAGGGTTTATTGCTGGNCAGACCGCNCCGCCAGGACGGCGTATGGGACATGCTGGNGCAATTGTTGCAGGCGGNAGTGGNGCGGCTGTTGATAAAATTGCGGCAATGGAAGCTGCTGGCTTCGTGATGGCGCCGTCACCATCTGGACTTGGTGAGGCGATTACGCAAGCCGTANAAAGTTTTTAATCGGGAAANGGGTGCAGGCAACAGNNTTTTTCACGCTAAGATGACTTGCTCTGCAACAANATAAAGAGTGATACTTCACATAAGACCGCCNTTGCTAATGGAAGCGGTCGCGAAGAACATGGGGGTNAGCATGGATACGAGTTTCCTGTCAGGGGCGAACGCGACNTTTATTGCTGAAATGCANAGGGCTTGGGCNGATAACCCGGCTANTGTGGACAGCCANTGGGCAGACTGGTTTTCTNGNCTTGGNGCACTNTCCNATGATNTTGANTCTNTACCCGGCTGGGGTTCAGGTCCGTCCAAAATTGTTGGAGCAAATGACCCTGAAGCATCGATAAAGGCTGTTGCCAAAGGGATCGCAGGCGACCGTGATCTGATGGCGGGTGATGTGCGTTCAGCCACGCTGGACAGTTTGCGTGCTATCATGCTGATCAGAGCTTATAGGATCAGAGGGCATCTCCTGGCAAAGCTTGACCCATTGGGTCTGGCTGAAGAAGAAATCCATCCTGAATTAGATCCGGCAACCTATGGCTTTTCTGAGGATGATTTTGATAGGCCAATTTTTATTAACTATGTTCTAGGTCTTGAAATCGCCACGCTCAATGAAATTCTTGATGTGCTCAAAAAGACCTATTGTTCCACAATTGGCGTTGAGTTTATGCATATTCAGGATCCAAACCAGAAAGCCTGGATTCAAGAACGTATAGAAGCCATTGGTAACAAGACTGATTTTACAAACCGGGGTAAAATTGCGATTTATGAAAAGCTTGTGGCGGCGGAGAGTTTTGAGCAATTCCTGCACAAAAAATATGTTGGTACAAAGCGTTTTGGTCTAGATGGTGGGGAGGCCCTGATCCCTGGAATAGAGCAGATACTGAAGCGCGGTGGTCAGCTTGGGTTAAAGGAAGTTGTGATTGGCATGCCGCACAGAGGCAGGCTGAATGTGCTAAATAATGTGATGGACAAGCCTTTTCGAGCGATCATTTCTGAGTTCTTAGGTAATCCAGCAAACCCTGAGGAAGCTGGGGGCTCAGGTGATGTGAAATATCATATGGGCGTGTCAGCTGACCGGGTGTTTGATGAAAATGAAATCCACTTATCGCTTGCGCCGAATCCATCTCATCTGGAAATTGTTGATCCTGTGGTGATCGGGCGTGTGCGCGCCAAACAGGACCAGATTGAGGATACAGACCGGAACGCAGTTCTCGGCATTCTTCTGCATGGTGATGCTGCGTTTGCAGGTCAGGGAGTAGTTGCTGAAACCTTTGATTTTACAGCCCTGCGCGGTTATCGGACAGGGGGAACTATCCATATTATTGTGAATAACCAAATAGGTTTCACAACCAGCCCAGCCTATTCACGCTCATCACCTTATCCGACAGATGTGGGTAAAATGGTCATGGCTCCAATTTTACATGTTAACGGGGATGACCCTGAAGCTGTGGTTCACTCAGCGCGCATAGCAGTAGAATTCAAACAGGCGTTTAAAACTGATGTCATTATTGATATGTTTTGCTATCGGCGTTTTGGGCATAATGAGGGTGATGAGCCGTCATTCACCCAGCCCCTGATGTATAAAAAGATCAAAAATCATCCCAGTACACGTGAACTTTATGCGCGGCAATTGATCTCCGAAAAAGTACTGACGCCTGATCAGGCAAATGAGATTGTAGATAACAACAAAAATCATCTTGATGCGGAATTTGAAGCCGGAACAACTTTCAAGCAAAATAAGGCAGATTGGCTGGAGGGAAAATGGACAGGATTAGGCAAAGCGCCTGACGAGGATGCGCGTCGTGGCATCACATCCTGTTCAGTAGATCTTCTGCGGCAAATTGGAACGGTTATGACGACAATTCCAGGCAACATTGATGTTCATCCCAAATTAAAGCGCGTGGTTGATTCGCGTAAAAAGGCGATTGAAACAGGTGAGGGGATTGACTGGGCAACAGCTGAACATTTGGCCTTTGGCTCTTTGCTACTTGAAGGCTATCCTGTTCGTCTGTCTGGTCAGGATAGCGGGAGAGGTACTTTTAGCCAGCGTCACGCCGTTTTTGTAGATCAAAAAAATGAAGACCGCTATATCCCGCTTACAAATTTGTCTCCTAATCAGGCTCATTTTGAAGTGATCGACTCACCCCTTTCAGAAGTAGCTGTAATGGGATTTGAATATGGGTACGCAATGGCTGAACCAAATGCGCTTGTTATGTGGGAAGCTCAATTCGGCGACTTTGCCAATGGTGCGCAAGTTGTTATTGATCAGTTTATCAGCTCGGGTGAAGCCAAGTGGCTGCGCATGAACGGACTGGTTTTGTTGTTGCCACATGGCTATGAGGGGCAGGGACCTGAACATTCATCTGCCCGCTTAGAGCGTTATCTCCAGCTGTGNGCAGAAGATAACATGCAAGTTTGCTATCCTTCGACACCAGCAAANTACTTCCATATGCTCAGGCGGCAGTTGAAAAGAGAATTCAGAAAGCCGCTCGTAGTCATGACGCCAAAATCACTGCTCCGTAACAAGAATTGTTTATCGCACATAGATGAATTCACAAACGGTAGCACATTCCACCGAGTGTTGTATGAAAANGGCGAAAGCAAGNATTTGAANTCTNTTGAACGNGTNGTTCTNTGTTCTGGTAAAGTGTTTTACGANTTAGCTGAAGNGCGAGATAAGGANAAATTAANCGGAGTAAGACTTCTAAGGTTAGAGCAATTGTACCCGTTTCCTCGCAAAGCGCTCAAANAACATTTGGCTGAAACNCCCAAGGCAGAAATTGTCTGGTGTCAGGAAGAGCCAAGAAATATGGGGGCTTGGACTTTTGTNCGTGAGCANATTGAAAATGTTATNTCTGANATTGGAATGAAGTCAACTCGTCTGGTCTATTGCGGACGNAAGGAATCTGCTTCTCCGGCAACAGGNTCAGCCGCACGTCACCGACTTGAACAGGACACACTTGTTCAGTCAGCATTGACAAAAAANTCGCAACANGTGGCAGCCGAATGACTGTAGTTTAGTGTCAGTCAAACATATNTCAGCGTTAACGCAGACCAAATAGATATCAAAAGGGGGATATCAGAAAAATGTCAGTTGAGATAAAAGTTCCAGTTTTAGGGGAATCCGTTGTTGAGGCAACAGTTGCCAAATGGATGAAAGCCTCTGGCGAGGCTGTGAAGGCTGATGAGGCTATTGTTGAGCTGGAGACAGATAAAGTGACGCTTGAAGTCCCCTCTCCGGTCAATGGTGTGCTGTCTGATATTGTGGCAACAGAAGGGGCAACNGTTGGTGTTGATGCCTTACTTGGCCTAGTTGAAGAAGGNGCTNCGTCGTCATCTGCTTCNCCAAAAGCGGAGAAGCTNGCNGTCCCTGAACGAGTGGCTCCTGCATCGGCCCCGTCAGTTGAAGTGTCTGCTGTGGCGCAGGCAATGCCGCTGTCTCCTGCTGTTAGGAAGCTGGTTGAAGAAAATAATCTTGACCCCAAAGCAATTGTGGCTACCGGCAAAGATGGGCGTTTGACAAAGGCAGATGTCCTGAGTGCGATAGAAAAAGGCGTTGCTAATCCTGTTGCGCAAACAACAGCTGCATCAGCTCATGCATCGCCGTGTGTGGCAGACAACCGTGAAGAGCGGGTTCCTATGTCACGTGTGCGCCGTCTGATCGCCAGCCGTCTAAAAGAGGCTCAGAACACAGCAGCCATGCTGACAACCTTTAATGAGGTTGATATGAGCGAAGTGATGGCGCTGCGTTCTGAATATAAAGAAGAGTTTGAAAAGACACATGGGGCGCGTCTGGGCTTTATGGGCTTTTTTGTGAAAGCTGTTATTTCTGCTTTGCGTGAATATCCTGCGGTGAATGCAGAAATTTCAGGAGACGATATCATTTATAAGAATTTCTATAATATTGGTGTTGCTGTTGGCACACCGCAGGGCCTTGTTGTGCCTGTGGTCAAGGATGCGCAGACCTTGTCTTTGGCGGAAATTGAAACCAAAATTAATGATTTTGGCAGCCGTGCGCGTGATGGCAAGCTCAGTCCGACAGATATGTCTGGCGGCAGCTTCACGATTTCCAATGGCGGGGTTTATGGATCGTTGATGTCAACGCCGATTCTCAACCCACCACAAAGTGGTATTCTTGGTATGCACAAGATCCAGAAACGGCCAGTAGCTGTGAGAGATAAGATTGAAATCCGGCCAATGATGTATTTGGCCCTGTCATATGATCACAGAATTATTGACGGACGTGAGGCGGTCTCTTTCCTTGTCAAAGTCAAAGAGGCAATTGAAGATCCACGGCGTATGCTTCTAGGGGTTTAACAGAGTGGCTCTTTGTTACGCTATAAAATGTTCGAGGTAGAAGAAAATGGCAGATACAGAATTTGATCTGATTGTGATTGGTAGTGGCCCAGCAGGTTATGTCGGGGCGATACGGGCAGCTCAGCTAGGTATGTCTGTCGCCTGTGTTGAAAAACGCAAAACGCTGGGCGGGACCTGTCTGAATGTTGGTTGCATCCCCTCAAAAGCCTTGTTGCATGCGTCGGAAAAATATTTTGAAACTGCCTCTGGCCATTTGGCTGAACTTGGCATTGAGGTTGGGAATACCAAATTGAATCTATCTGAAATGATGTCCGGTAAAGATAAAATTGTATCTGGCCTGACAGGCGGCATTGAGCATCTTTTCAAGAAAAATAAAATTACACGGCTGATTGGAGCAGCCAGCCTGAAAGGACAGGGGAGGGTTGATGTCAGTGCATCAGGCAAAATAAAAAGCTATTCTGCTTCCCGCATTTTGATCGCGACAGGTTCGGTGCCAACATCTCTGCCCAATGTTGAAATTGACGAAACCAGAATTGTTTCTTCAACCGGAGCGCTTGTGCTTGATAAGCTGCCAAAATCAATGGTCGTTATTGGAGCTGGCTATATTGGTCTTGAAATGGGAACGGTTTGGTCACGTTTGGGTACAAAGGTCGAAGTGGTGGAATATTTGCCGCGGATACTACCTGGAATGGATCTGGAAGTGGCCAACAAGTTCAAAGCAATAATGACAAAACAAGGCCTTTCATTTCATATGAATACAGCTGTGAAATCCGCAAAGGCAACAAAGACAGGAGTAACGCTGATTTTGGCTGATGCAAAATCACATGAAGAAACTGAAATGAAATGTGATATAGCGCTTGTTTCTGTTGGCCGTAGACCTAACACTGAAGGGCTTAACCTTGAAGACCTTGGCGTTGCGGTAAACGAACGCGGTCAAATAATTGTTGATGAAAATTTTGAAACCAATATTGAGGGTGTTTTTGCGGTGGGTGANGTGATCCCTGGTCCAATGCTTGCGCATAAGGCGGAAGAAGATTCTGTCGCGGCGGTAGAAATTATGGCTGGTCAGGCTGGGCATGTCGATTATGATCTGGTGCCTGGTATTGTTTATACAGCACCTGAAATTGCAACCTTAGGNGCAACTGAAGAAGCTTTAATTGAGGCTGATATTGATTATAAAAAAGGTTTATTTCCCTTTCTGGCAAATAGTCGGGCAAAGGCTACGGGCCATACGGATGGGTTTGTTAAAATTCTGGCTGATGCAAAAACAGACAGGGTTTTGGGATGTCATATCATAGCTCATGAAGCCGGAACATTAATTCATGAAGTGGCAACAGCAATGGCCTTTGGCGCATCTTCAGAAGATATCGCAAGGACTTGTCATGGTCACCCTACTATGAATGAAGCAGTCAAAGAAGCAGCTTTGGCTGTGGATGGTAGGGCCATTCATATCTGATTGCCGACACCCCGGATATGATGGCAGATGTTTGCAAAGATTATTTGAGCAGACTACTTGGCATAAGCCCTTGCACGCGGGTGGGTCTGATGATGAACTTCCATTAGTTGTTCTGAGTCCACATGAGTATAGCGCTGTGTTGTTGACAGGCTGGCATGACCGAGGAGCTGTTGTATGGCTCGCAAATCGCCCCCACCTGCCAGAAGATGTGTGGCGAAGGCATGACGCAATGTATGGGGAGTGACATGTTCGGGCAGGCCCAACTCTGTTCTGATTTTTTCGATCAGTCTCTGCACCGTCCGTGCATTCAAAGGCCCGCCTCGGCTAGAGCGCCATAATAATTGCTGGCCCTGAGGCTGAAACGGACAGGTTGCCGCCGCTGTATGAACTGCATCAGCAACAGCTTTTAAAACTGGAACGTCGCGATATTTTGATCCCTTCCCTTTAATCCGTAGCCACTCCGACAAAGGAAGCTCTGCTGCTGTAAGATTGAGTGCTTCAGATATACGCAGACCACATCCATATAACAGCATCAGGAGAGCCTTATCTCGATTCTTCATCCAGTCAGGCTGATTGCTGGAATCGATCACATTCAGAATTGTGTGAATGTCGGTATCGGGCAAATCTTTAGGAATAAGGTGCGGGCGTTTGGGCGGTTTCATCCAGCTGAGGTCAATTTTTCTAACATAGCCGTTTCGCGCACCAAATTGATAAAAATTGCGTACAGCGGACACTCGTCTGGCCAAGGTTGCATGGCCCAGATTTTTGGCTTGTTGTGTGGCTAGAAAAGATCTGAAATCATGCCGATCAGGTGGATTTGGTGTGCTGCTCTGCTGGTCAAGGAACGATAGGTAAGTGTGGACATCACGTGCGTATGCGTCAAGCGTGTGCGCAGCATATTGGCGTTCTGCTGCTAGCCAATTAAGCCAGCTTTCCCGCCATGCGCTGATAGGTGATGTAGGGGACGTTCCTGTCACGTCAGTCTCCCGCTATTTGATAATAGTTCATGTGCTTCTAATTTTGCCATGAGGCATACGCCTGCTATTTCAGCAAGGTTGGTTAGCAATGTTTGACCCTGATCTGGTGAAAAGCTGGTTTCGTCGCGGCCAGCTAGAACCAGAGCTGAACCTGCAATAGGGGTGGGTAGCTGATCAGGCAGGGCAATCGCGGCCATGCTGGCAACAGGAGATGAGAACAGACCCGTCGTATGAGCTGGTCCCATATAAATAGATCCGGCTGACAATATATTCTGAATGTGTTCTAAAGGAAGCACCAGAAACCCTAGTTCTTCTGCTTCATTCAGAGCTGCTTCTTCTGGCATCAGCAGCCGCGCCCCGGCAAGGCCAAAAATCAGAGGAAGCTCTTCATCAATCATCTGCGCAAAGCTGACCAGGTCGTTACAGGCTAGGAAGCCCAGCGTGGCATGATGCAGCGCTTGCCAGTGCAGCATATTCGTTGCCGCTGCATCAAGTAGAGACTGATTAGCCTGTGACAGCCGCCTGGCTTCTGCTCTGGCATTAGCAGCAATTTTGCCAGTGGCATCAAAAATACCCATATCGGTAGCATTTCTCTGGGCTGCATTGGCCTTAAGAATAAGGGACAACAGGTCTGGTCGTCCCTCAAGATAGGCAAGAATTTCGTCATCTGTGAGCTGGCTTGTCATTAATTTATCCCTGGCAGCTGTGTAACGCCATTCAGCTTATCTGTCTCAGGTAATTGACTGTCCGGTGTTTTCCCAGTCGCTGAGGAAAGCGGCAAGCCCCTTATCTGTAAGTGGATGCTTATAAAGCTGCGCTAAAGTGACAGGTGGCAGTGTAATGACGTCTGCCCCAAGAAGCGCAGCATCAACAAAATGCTGCGGATGCCGGGCAGAGGCAACCAACACCTCAGTTGAAAATTCGTAATTGCTGTAAATGGTGCATATATCTGCAATCAAATTCATGCCGTCCGCTCCTAGATCATCCAATCTTCCAACAAAAGGCGATATAAACGCTGCACCAGCTTTGGCGGCTAGAAGGGCCTGTGCTGCTGAAAAACATAGCGTCACATTGACCATAATTCCTTTATCTGAAAGCTCACGGCATAAAATTAGCCCATCAGTTGTCATGGGCACTTTTATAGTCACATTTTTGCCCAGTTCAGACAGCACTTTTGCTTCCTCGCGCATGCCGCTCAACTCAATAGCGGTGACCTCAGCACTGACAGGCCCATCCACAAGCGCACAAATTTCAGCAATAGTCTGTTTTATGTCTCTGCCGGATTTTGCAATAAGAGACGGGTTAGTGGTGACACCATCAACCATACCGGTTGGAAGAAGGGCTTTTATCTCATCACAATTTGCGGTATCCAGAAAAATTTTCATCTTATCGCTCATTAAGTCATATTGTTTGTTTTCAGGCATCATCTCGTCAGATAAGCAGGGCANACCTCTTGATCATCTNCACACCACNGGTGTTCAATGTACTGTCTTCAGGGCNAGCATGGCAATGTAAAAAGGCCATATNGAGNAATGCCGTTTGGCAGATTGTTGATGAAGAACAGGGGAGGAGATACTGCGTGGATAAAACAGGCAAACACGCAGACAGAACAAAAGCTGCTTCCCAGCGCTGTCAGGTTGCTGTGCCTGTTCCTATCCGTCGTGGCCATATGCAGCTTTATGACTATCTCGCGGGCCCGGCTAAAAACTGTCCTGCAGGTACTATTGTAAACGTGCCGTTAGGAGGTCGCGAGGTTTGGGGACTTCTTGTTAGTCATAACCAGACTGAAGATATTTCGTCTGACCGGCTGAAACCGGTGATTCGTCTTGCGGATGTTCCACCCTTGACAGATGAGACCATGCGGTTTCTGTCAGCTGTCAGCCGCTGGACGCTGGCGCCATTTGGTNCGGTTATGCGGTTGCTTCTGAATACNCCCTCTGCACTGCTACCACCGCCTCTGCAGACTTTATATGGGCTTTCCGGACAGAAAACCGATACAACGCGTTTGACNCCGCAACGTTTGCGGGTGNTTAATGTTCTGGAGTCTGCGCCCCCTCTGCNTCTTACAGAATTGGGCAGAGAGGCAGGNGTGTCGNCTTCAGTTATAAAGCGGCTTGCAGAGGAGGGAGTGCTGAGTCAGACCAGTCAGCCGCGGGCTGAAAGGACAGAGCCAACTTCCATATCGGACTATCCCCTGACCACCCCTTATAAGTTGACCTCAACTCAGCAATCNATNGCGGATAATATTGACAGCCTGTCTAGTTGTTTTGGAGTTCATCTCATTGATGGGATTACTGGCTCAGGAAAAACAGAAGTCTATTTTGATCAGGTTATCAAACAACTNAATTGCGGGCGGCAGGTCTTAATTCTACTACCGGAAATCGCTCTGACATCATCTTGGAAAGCCCGGTTTGAAAAATGGTTTGGGCAGGAACCCTTTATCTGGCATTCATCGGTGCCTTCAGCCCGCCGAAAATTGATTTGGCGACAGGCGATATCAGGTCAGCCTATGGTTGTTGCCGGCGCGCGTTCAGCCTTGTTTCTGCCGTTTTCACAGCTGAGCCTCATTGTCATAGATGAAGAGCATGACGGCAGCTATAAACAGGAAGATCAGGTCAGCTATCAAGCTCGTGATATGGCTATNATGCGGGCAAAAATACATAGTATTCCCGTCATTTTGGCCAGNGCTACCCCTTCTCTTGAGAGCTGGATTCATGCAGGAGGCTGTTCNGGCATCCTGACTACTATCANAGGGTCAGACCATGCGGCGTCACCAGACTGGTATCATTGGGGACTGACCAGCCGCTATGGTCAAGCAAATCTTCCAAAAGTTAGCCTCATCGATTTGCGCCTATCAAAGCCAGAAGTTGGGAAATGGTTGTCATCTGAACTGTTGGTGGCCATAACTGCTCGGCTGGAAGCAGGCGAACAGTCNCTGTTGTTTTTGAACAGGCGGGGATATGCGCCGATGACTGTCTGCNGNTCTTGTGGTTATAGGCTGACCTGNCANCAATGTGATTCGCTTTTGGTAACTCATAAGTTGGCTGGCCGCATTCAATGTCATTTCTGTGGGATTGGCCAGCCCATAACNGATACCTGTCCGTCGTGTGAACAAACAGACAGCCTGCGCACGGTTGGNCCAGGTGTCGAGCGGCTTCATGAGGAACTTATTCAACGTTATCCAGATGCGCAGATTGCTGTCCTCTCCAGTGACACTGTCCAGGCAGGCAATGCAGACAATATGTTTGCTGAGATTGTAGCGGGGAAAACAGACATAATTATTGGCACACAGATGGCTGCAAAAGGCCATCATTTNCCGGATCTNACCCTGGTTGGGGTCGTTGATGCTGACTTAGGCCTNGGCGGTGGCGANCTTAGGGCAGCAGAACGCACGTANCAGTTNCTGTGGCAGGTTGCAGGCCGAAGCGGGCGGGCAGAGCGCCCAGGTGAAGTGCTGATCCAGACATTTCAGCCCCAACATCCGGTAATGCAGGCCCTAATGGTTGGGCCAGACGACAATCCGAATGAGGCCAGAGATAAATTTATGAATGCTGAGGCTGAAGCCCGCCAANCTGCGGGAATGCCNCCTTTTGGTCGACTGGCTGCACTGATCTTGTCGGCAAATGATGTTGTGAAACTTGAACAAGCTGCNNGTCATCTGAATGATATTAGGCCGCAATATGATAAAGTTGACGTTTATGGCCCTGCGCAGGCCCCGCTTAGCCGTGTAAGGGGCCAGTTCAGAATCAGGTTTCTGGTACGCACAGAGCGGCAGGTTGCGTTGCAAAAAATTATAGAATCGTGGGTATCCGAGGCTAAATTGCCCTCTGGCGTGCGAGTTTTGTGTGATATAGACCCTTACAGCTTCCTGTAACAGGCCGTCTATAAGGGGTTCGACAGGTTGGCAGCTGATGCTGAATGCTACGCAGATCTTTGGATATTATTGCCGCAGGGCGTTTTTTTGCCTGTCTCAGACTTGCCTTTGCGTTAGGGGTATGATAACTCCCAAANTGAAAAAACACCTTCATNTAAATCAGGGCGTCCACCTTGAGTTGGCGCCTAGAAAAACACTGCTGGAAACAGAGAAGGTCAAAAGTCGAGGGCCATATTTTAGGCGATGAGGACTGCGTCGTGAGTTCAAATGAAAAAGGGTTAGCTGGCCGCTATGCAGGAGCACTTTATGAGTTGGCTGTTGAAGCAAAAGGAACAGATGCCATTCTCTCCGATTTAAACGGGCTGAAAAGCTTGATTTCAGAAAACGCTGAACTGAATTCTGTAATTGAATCGCCTGTGTATGCACGGACTGAACAGGCGAAAGTGGTTATGGCCGTANTGGAAAAAGCTGGNGCTAACAGCCTCACCATCAAGTTTATAGGNGCGGTCGCCGATAATGGTCGCCTGTTTGCGTTGAAACAAATTATTCAGGCCTTTGCTGAGGAAGTGGCCCGGCGTAATGGTCAGATTTCTGCCGAAGTTATTTCAGCTATNTCATTAGACAGACAGCGACAGAAAGTAGTTGAGGATACTGTCGCCAAGTTGGCGGGGTCAAAGAATATATCGCTTGAAATGAANGTTGATTCTTCATTGNTAGGCGGTCTTGTCGTGCGTATCGGATCACGNTTGTTTGATACGTCTGTAAAAACAAAACTTAACCGGCTTGAAGCCGCAATGAAGGGTNTNGCGTGATGGATATTCGTGCCGCTGAAATTTCAGCGATCCTGAAAGACCAGATTTCTAATTTCGGCAGTGAAGCTGAAGTGTCCGAGGTTGGCCGTGTACTNTCTGTTGGTGACGGGATCGCACGTGTGTATGGTCTGGATCAGGTCCAGGCTGGTGAACTGGTAGAGTTTGATGGTGGCGTAAAGGGAATGGCGCTAAACCTTGAAACAGATAATGTTGGTATCGTTATTTTTGGCGATGACCGCGGCATTAAAGAAGGGGATACGGTGCGCCGGACCTCTTCTATCGTTGATACACCGGTTGGTAAAGGCTTGCTCGGACGTGTGGTTGATGCGCTTGGTAACCCAATTGATGGTAAGGGTCCAATTAAAGATGCAACACGCACACGTGTTGAAGTAAAGGCTCCTGGCATTATGCCTCGCCAGTCGGTGCATGAGCCAATGCAGACAGGCCTGAAGGCGATTGACAGCCTGATTCCCATTGGCCGCGGTCAGCGTGAATTGATTATTGGTGACCGTCAGACAGGCAAGACAGCCATTGCTGTTGATACCTTTATTAATCAGAAAGCTGTAAATGAGGCTGCTGGCGACAAAGATGGTGACAAACTGTTCTGTATTTATGTCGCTGTTGGTCAGAAGCGGTCAACTGTGGCCCAGATTGTGCGGTCGCTCGAAGAAAATGGCGCCATGGATTATTCGATTGTGGTTGCGGCAACCGCATCTGATCCCGCGCCTATGCAGTTCCTGGCGCCTTATACGGCTGCCGCCATGGGCGAATATTTCCGTGATAATGGTATGCATGCGCTGGTTGTGTTTGATGATTTGTCAAAGCAGGCTGTGGCCTACCGCCAGATGAGCCTGTTGCTGCGTCGTCCACCAGGCCGTGAAGCCTACCCAGGTGACGTGTTCTATCTTCATTCACGTCTGTTGGAACGGGCAGCTAAAATGAATGCTGATAACGGGTCTGGTTCGTTGACAGCCCTCCCCGTAATCGAAACACAGGGCGGTGATGTGTCAGCCTTCATTCCAACCAATGTAATTTCCATTACAGACGGCCAGATCTTCCTTGAAACCGACCTGTTCTACAAAGGTATACGCCCAGCGGTGAATGTAGGTCTGTCTGTTTCACGTGTAGGCTCAGCCGCACAAATTAAGGCGATGAAGCAGGTCGCGGGCACCATTAAACTGGAACTTGCCCAGTATCGTGAAATGGCTGCCTTTGCACAATTTGCATCTGACATGGATGCCTCAACTCGCCAACTTTTGGACCGCGGTGCACGGTTAACTGAGTTGTTGAAACAGCCGCAATATTCTCCGATGTTAATTGAGGAACAGGTCGCTGTTATATTCGCTGGTGTTAAAGGCTATTTGGATGGCGTCGCGCTGGCAGATGTAGGCCGCTTTGAAGTAGGCCTTCTAGACCAACTACGGGGGTCCGGAAAGAAAATTTTGGCGTCTATTCGTGATGAAAAGTCAATTTCAGACAAGACCGAAAAGGACCTGCACCATCTGATTGATTCATTCACTAAGAGCTTTGCTTGAGATGACGGAGATCGGACTGTGCCATCTGGCCAGTTGACTTAATGTAAGGACCATAATAGATGCCAAATTTGAAGGATTTGAAAACACGGATTAACTCTGTGACCTCAACGCAGAAAATCACTTCTGCTATGAAGATGGTTGCAGCAGCTAAACTGCGTCGTGCTCAAGAAGCTGCCGAATCTGGCCGTCCATACGCTACCCGGATGCGGGCTGTTATAGCCTCTCTCGCGGCAAATGCTAACAAAAGCTCAGCATCGGAACTGCTTGTTGGCCGCGGAGCTGTAAAAACACATCTTTTGGTAATTATATCAGCCGATAAGGGCTTATGTGGTGGTTTTAACGGGTCTGTTGCTCGTCTGGCGAAGCATGAAATAGACCGACTGGAAGCTGGGGGCAAAGCTGTGCAGATCTATTTTGTTGGCCGTAAGGCAGCAGATGCGCTTGGCAGCGAGAGCTCTGACCGCACATTTGCCCGGGTTGAAGGAGTGCAGGGAACCAGTTTAGGTTTTGAAAGTGCAAGCGAAATTGCTTCTAAAATCATCACTGGCTTTGAAGAAGGTCAGTTCGACGCTGTCTCTGTTATATTTAACAGGTTCGTCAATGCGATAACACAGGAGGTGACGCATACCTCTCTTATCCCGGTCCAGATTGATGCGCCGGAAGATGAGGCTAGTGAGTCCGCAATNTTTTATGATTATGAGCCTGAAGAGGCAGAAATCTTAAGCGCACTTCTGCCGCGTAATATGTCTACACAGATTTTTAGTGCTCTTCTTGAATCCTCTGCTGCTGAATTGGCAGCCCGGATGACGGCGATGGATAATGCAACGCGNAACGCGGGNGACATGATCGATCGCTTAACACTTGTTTANAANCGAACCCGTCAGGCGAACATCACCAAAGAGCTGATTGAAATCATCTCTGGTGCTGAGGCGTTATAACGGATATTTTGAAAAGGCAAACGCTGGAGTTGCAAGCTATGGCAAAAAATGCAGTTGGAAAAGTAAGTCAGGTCATTGGCGCTGTTGTCGATGTCAAATTCGATGGTGCTATCCCTGATATCTTGAACGCTTTGGAAGTGGATAATAACGGCCAGCGTCTAGTTCTGGAAGTGGCCCAGCATTTAGGTGAGAATACGGTCAGAACGATCGCTATGGATGCTACAGAAGGCCTAGTGCGTGGCACAGAAGCTCAAGACACGGGTGCGCCCATATCTGTGCCTGTTGGCCCTGAAACCCTTGGACGGATCATCAATGTTATTGGTGAGGTTATTGACGAAGGTAAACCGATCAAAGCGAAAAAGAACTACGCGATCCACCGGGCTGCCCCTGAATATGTAGACCAGTCGACTGAGTCCGAAATTCTGGTGACAGGCATTAAGGTGATCGACCTTCTGGCGCCATATGCTAAGGGTGGTAAGATCGGCCTGTTCGGTGGTGCCGGTGTGGGTAAAACAGTGACGATTATGGAACTGATCAACAATGTGGCGAAAGCTCATGGTGGTTACTCAGTTTTCGCTGGCGTTGGTGAACGGACTCGTGAAGGCAATGATCTATATCATGAAATGGTTGAATCAGGCGTAATCAAAACCGATGGTGATGGCTCTAAGGCAGCTCTTGTTTATGGCCAGATGAACGAACCACCGGGTGCACGTGCACGTGTGGCGCTTACTGGCCTGACATTGGCTGAATATTTCCGTGATGAAGAAGGTCAGGATGTGCTTTTCTTTGTAGACAATATTTTCCGCTTCACACAGGCAGGGTCTGAGGTTTCAGCGCTTCTCGGTCGCATTCCGTCTGCTGTGGGTTATCAACCCACACTGGCAACAGATATGGGGGCACTCCAAGAGCGGATCACGTCAACAAACAAGGGCTCAATCACCTCTGTTCAGGCGATTTATGTCCCTGCTGATGATCTGACCGATCCGGCACCGGCAACATCATTTGCCCACCTTGATGCGACTACTGTCCTGTCACGTCAGATTGCTGAGCTGGGTATCTATCCGGCTGTGGATCCGCTTGACTCCACCTCGCGAGTTCTTGACCCACGTGTTGTTGGCGAAGAGCATTACAACACAGCACGTGAAGTTCAGGAAGTTTTGCAGCAATACAAGTCATTGCAAGATATCATTGCCATTCTGGGTATGGATGAATTGTCTGAGGAAGATAAGCTTGTTGTTGCCCGTGCGCGCAAGATTCAGAGGTTTTTGTCACAGCCGTTCCATGTTGCTGAAGTATTCACAGGTACCCGTGGGGCATTCGTCAGCCTTGAAGAAAGCATCAAAGGCTTCCAGGGCATTGTGCGTGGTGATTATGATGATTTGCCAGAAGCAGCTTTTTATATGGTTGGCACGATTGATGAAGCGATTGAAAAGGGCAAAAAACTTTCTGCTGAAGCTGCCTGACAGTCAACAGCCGCGACTCAACAACAGCCTCCAACAATAAGGACATTCTAGTTATGGCCGAAACAACAAAGATGGAACTTGTCACGCCAGGACGCGTTGTGGTCAACAAACCCGTTGAAATGGTTGTAATACCAGGTAGTGAAGGCGTTTTCGGCGTGCTCCCGCGCCATTCAGCTTTGCTCGCGAACCTGCAGCGTGGTGTCGTTGAGGTGTATGAAGGTGGCAAAGTAATTGATAGGCTAATGATTGATGGCGGTATCGCTGATGTCACGCCAGACAGCGTGACAATCCTGACCGAGCGGGCCGAAGATCTGAACAAATCGAATACACAGGAAATTGGGGAGCGTGCAAAAGCTGCATCAGAAGCCGAGGCTGATTTTCTGAAATATGTGGAGGCTGCCTTATAAAGGGACAATCACAGAGCAGTGTAAATCTAGTGATGGCAGGTTTTAAAAGACGTTGATTTCGTCCTTGAATGTGTTCATTAAATTTTCATATACGTTCTGTTTAAAAGGTACGGCGCGCTGAACCAACTGTTCTGGTGAAAGCCATTGCCAGCTGATGAATTCTGGTTCTTCTGTTTCAATATTAATGTCAGAATCAGAGCCTGTGAAACGCAAGGCCACCCATTTCTGTGTTTGTCCGCGATAGGCCCCTGACCAAAGCCTATTAGCCAATGTCTCAGGTATGTCATAATTCAGCCAGTCCGGGTGAATGCGTAGGATTTCAGCTTTGTTTGTACCAATCTCTTCTTGCATCTCGCGGAAACAAGCTGTCTCAATGTCCTCGCCTTCATCGATACCACCTTGGGGCATCTGCCAGGCTTCTGCGCGGTTATCTATCCGCTGGCCGCTGAAAATTTGCCCTTTAGCGTTTATCAACATAATGCCAACACAAGCGCGGTAGGGCCTGTTTTCATAATTTATAGGTTTGATTTTAATATCTTTCATGGCTTGCCCACAGATATATTATNGCTTGGTTGANTATGATTTCGNAGACANGGCATTAAAAACACTCAGTCCNCGNAGCAAGTCAACAGCCCGTGCCAGCTGGTAGTCAATTTCAATCGGNTCTTTTGGTTCTGCAGAGGCAGTATTATCNGCNNTTGGTTCCGCACCACCTTCCTGATTGTCNAATGCGCCGCGCAGATCTTCTTCTCTGACAAGTCCGCCCTCNAGTTTTTCAATCCGCGCTAAGGCCACCTCAATATCAGGGGAAATGCCTTTCGCCTGAATAGACACGCCAGATGGGGTGAAATAGAGGGCTGTTGTCAGCCGCATTGCGCCATGNCCTGGCATNGGTGTGATGGTCTGCACNGATCCTTTGCCAAATGAACGTGTGCCCATCACAACAGCACGGCGGTGATCTTTTAGCGCGCCGGCAACAATCTCAGACGCAGAAGCAGAGCCTGAATTTATCAGGACAACAAGGGGTAACCCATCACTGATATCGCCAGGCCNTGCATAAGCATGTTGAATGTCATTTTTACCTCGGCCCCGCGTTGAGACAATCTCACCTTTTTCTAAAAAGGAGTCAGACACGCGTATCGCCTCAGACAGCAGTCCTCCTGGATTATTTCGTAGATCAAGAACAAGGCCGGTCAGTCCTTCCGCCGTTTCAGCCCGCAGGTCATCCATTGCCTTTTGAAGACCGGGCGAGGTCTGTTCAGAAAATGTTGTGATCCGAATATAGCCGATAGTCTCATACAGACGTGAGCGAACAGATCTGATCTTTATTTCATCTCTGATAATGTTGACTTCAAAAGGCTCATCCTGAGCGCGTTGCACGGAAATCTTTACATTTGAGCCAATTGGCCCGCGTAATTTTTCAACGGCATCATTCAAAGTCAATCCAACAATACTCTCCCCGTCAACAGAGATGATCAGATCCTCAGGCAGAATTCCAGCTTTATCTGCAGGTGTATCATCAATAGGTGAAACCACCTTCACAAAGCCATTTTCCATTGTTACCTCGATACCAAGGCCGCCAAATTTTCCCCTTGTCTGCATCTGCATTTTTTGGAAATTATCATCTGGCAAATAGGCTGAATGGGGATCAAGGGATGTTAGCATGCCATTAATGGCTGCCTCCACTAAATCTTGATCAGACACTTCTTCCACATAGTCTTCTCTNACACGTTGGAACACATCGNCAAACAAAGTCAGTTGCCGATAGGTCTCCTCATTGTTTGACTGTGCCTTTGTTGTCAGTGGTGCTATCAGAAACAGCGCAGAGAACGCGCCAAGGGTCATGGCTGCAAGGACAAGTAGGCGTCGTTTGGATAAAAAAGTCATTGTGCAAAAGGCCCTTTTCTGAGCTACTGTTTCGTCAAAATTGAGTTAATTAACCTGATGGTGTCCCTATCATAGCCTCTGCGGTTCAACCTGTCAGCGATAATTCTCAAAGGTGTCCGGCAAGTTCTATATTATCAGGCTTCGACCAGTCATCTCGTCAGTCTGATCTATCCCAAGAAGAGTTAGAAGTGTTGGCGCCAGATCTACCAAACTGCCATTCTGCAAATCCTGTGCCGGGGCATCTTTCATATGATTAACCAAAATGCACGGCACAGGATTTGTTGTGTGCGCAGTATGTGGCGAATTTGTGGTTGGATCCCACATTACCTCACAGTTTCCATGATCTGCTGTTACGAGCATTGCCGCACCAGCTACTGACACAGCCTCAGCTAAGTGCCCCACAGCGCTGTCGACAGTCTCAACGGCTTTTATCGCTGCGTTAATATCTCCTGTATGACCAACCATATCTGGGTTAGCAAAATTCACGATTATTAGGTCATGCTGCTTTTTTGTAACCGATTCAAGTACTGCGTTCAGAACGCCCTGCGCCGACATTTCTGGTTTTAAATCATAGGTTGCTACTGAGGGCGAAGGGACAAGTAGTCTGTCTTCCCCTGCAAAGGCTGTTTCCTCTCCGCCATTGAAAAAGAAGGTCACATGCGGATATTTTTCAGTTTCAGCTACTCTGAGCTGATTNAAACCCGCTTTCGATACAATCTCGCCTAAACCGTTTCGCAACTCTGGCGGNATAAATAATGGTTTTACAGTNTTAGTCAGATCATCAGCAACTGGCGTCATGCTCAGCATGCCTGCNNAGAAGGGCCTNNTTGNCTTATTNNCCANCCGACAGCCTGTCTCNTCAGGTCGCACAAGNGCNCGCAGAAACTGGCGAANACGGTCCACCCTGAAATTTGCAACCAGAAGGNAGTCATTTTTAGCAGGACCGGCATAGCCATTTATGCAGGTTGCCGTTATAAATTCATCTGTTTCCCCCCGTGCATAAGCATCTGCCAGAGCTGTTTGTATATCAGCTGCGTGATTAGGTGCTCTGCCAGTGCATAGCACATCAAGAAAAGCCTGCGTCCTGTCCCATCTGTTGTCCCGATCCATTGCAAAATAGCGGCCTGTTATGCTGGCAATACAGCATGTTGATGGCAAGCTGGCAATAAAAGCAGGCAATTCATCTGCGGCAGCTTTTGGCAGAGTGTCACGCCCATCTGTGATGATATGAAGCCATACCGGGATGTTTGCTGTGGCCATAATCTCAGCAATTCTGTGTATGTGATCCGTATGGGCGTGAACTCCTCCCGATGAGGTCAGCCCTGTCAGATGCAGGGCGCTGCCTGTCTGTGCGCATTGTTTTGCCATGTCAATAAGGGGCGGCAATCTATCTACCTCACCAATTTTGCAAGCAGCAGAGATTCTGGGCAAATCCTGCATAATGAGTCGTCCCGAGCCGATGGTTAGATGACCGACCTCAGAATTCCCAGGTTGACCTTTTGGCAGGCCAACAGCGTCCTCAGAGGCCTGTAACTGGCAGTGCGGATAGTTAGCAATCAATTCGTCAATGACAGGTGTGTGTGCCCTGTCAACAGCATTTAGGGCTGAATTGGTGCTGCTGCCCCAGCCATCCATAATACATAAGATTACCGGCGTTTTGGTTGTCATATAGGCAATCCTGTGAAAGGCGAAATTTCGCTTGTGGTTATATCGCTGACAAGACGTTCCAGCAAGCTGTTAAAGCTGTCTTTGATATCAGCCTCTGTGATAAGGGTGGCGGGCCAGTATCATTTCGGCTCTGTAGAGCTGTTCGGCCAGCATTGCCCGGCAGAGCATATGTGGCCAGATCGCGCGTCCAAAGGCGATCTTCTTATCAGATTTCTCCAGCAGATCGGGGTGATGTCCATCTGCGCCGCCAATCGCAAAAAAAACACTGAAAGATACCATCAGCCCGCCAATGACCGATCATATCTGCCAGTTCTTCAGAACTGATATTAACTCCATTTGGGTCAAGGCTGATCAGGCGTTTGGGTGATCCAGAACTCTGGCTTATATAAGAAAGAAGTTTTTTGCTTTCGTCTTTTGTACGTGCTAGTCCAGTAGGAAGCTGGGACTCAAATTCTTGAACATGTGTAGGAAACGGGCACCGGCTCAGCCAGTCTACCCATAATTCGGCTTCTGCTGTTTTGCGTGCCTTGCCAATACCTAATATGGTCAGCTTCATCTTCCAGACATTTGTTGGTTAATCAGCGCGGACTTGAACAATGCCATCACGTGGTGTGACTGTGTCCCACATCCGCTCAAGTGAATAGAAATCACGCACCTCAGGTCGGAACAGGTGAACAATCACTTCTGCTGTATCCAACAAGACCCAATCTGCCTGTGCTAAGCCTTCTTTGCCCAATATAGGCACGCCGGCGCGCTTCAGCTTGACCTCCAGATGTTCAGCTAGGGCCGCAACCTGACGTGAAGAAGAGCCAGAAGCGATTACCATAAAATCAGCAATTGAGGATTTTCCGTCTAAGGGAATGGAGACGATATCGATCCCTTTATGTTCGTCAAGCGATTGCAACACCAGATCTTTGACCTGTTCAGGGGTTAGTTGCAGACGATTGTTTTTGGTAATGGTCCATCTCCTTAACTATATTTTATCGATCACCATACATTAAGCTGAGGGTATCGCTTTTTTCTGAGAAGAGCAAGATATCATGCTGTTTTGCCTCTGATAGCCGTTGATGAAGCTGGATCAGATGCTGAGTGTATAAAAGCCCAGCCACCTCTATTGCGTTTTAAATTGCGGGCCAACCTTTTTCTGTGGCCCGACATTAGAGCCGCACCGGCTGAGGCAAGGGCCTTAAATTGGTAATGTGGCCTGTTCACGACGATAATAGGCAGCAGCCGTGATATAAAGTAAGCCCGTTTCCACTGTGGGAATTGGATNANATTATCTGCACCCATNATCCATATCAAATCAGCCCTCGGNCANNTCTTTACCAGCAGNCTGAGACTGTCAGCTGTAAATTGAAGGGCTTTTNTTTGCTCAAAATCCAGAACTTTTATCCAGCTGTATGGCTGTGCAATGTCTCTTGCACTGGCAAGGCGCTGCACAAACGGGGCTATCCCTTGCGCAGATTTTAATGGATTTTGCGGGCTCACCAGCCACCATACTTCATCAAGCCGTGCCGCCTGTCTTGCTTGACGGGTTATATGAACATGTCCTCTATGTGCTGGATTGAAGGATCCGCCGATAACACCAATGCGTCGCCTGTAGGGGTAAGTTGGACAGGCCGCTGATAAGGTTGTGTTAGCCTTGTCAGGCACGTGTCTGTCCTGACCCGCGCACAGCATATTTAAAGCTGGTCAGCTGGGCGGCACCAACAGGACCTCTGGCATGAAGTCTGCCTGTTGCAATTCCAATTTCAGCACCCATACCAAATTCCCCGCNATCTGCAAACTGCGTAGAGGCATTTACCATGACGATAGCACTGTCAATTTCATTTAAAAATGTTTCAGCCTCACCCATATCCTCAGTGATAATGCTTTCCGTGTGGCCGGAACCGTTTTGGTGGATATGGGCGATGGCTTCATCCAACCCTGATACAGTTTTCACAGCTATAATNGGGGCCAAAAATTCACATCCCCAATCAGCATCTGTTGCTGGTACAATTCGGTTATCGCAGGCGGCAATTATCTGTGTTCCCCGCACTTCACACCCACTGTTGAGCAACTGTTTGACAATCATGGACATATCTGTGCTGCTGACCGACTGGTCTATCAGCAATGTTTCTGCTGCTCCGCAGATACCAACCCGCCGCATTTTAGCATTTATACAGATATCCACCGCTTTTTTCATATCTGCCTTTGCCGATACATACAGATGACAGACGCCTTCTAGATGGGCAAATACAGGCACTCTAGCTTCGTCCCGGACACGCCCAACTAGCCCTTTGCCGCCGCGCGGGATAATTACATCGAGCTGTCCGGATGCTGCCAGCATTGCGCCAACAAGCGCCCGGTCAGGCGAAGGTACAGACTGTATAGCTGCTTGCGGTAGGCCAGCACGGATTAAACCTTGTTGCATCAAACNAGANAGCAANTGACTGGTGTGATAGGAATCACTTCCTCCNCGGAGAATCACCGCGTTACCTGATTTTATGCACAGGCCNGCGGCATCAACTGTAACATTTGGNCGTGATTCATAAATGACCCCAATTACGCCAAGTGCTGTTGATATGCGGGAAATATCAAGGCCGTTTGGCCTGGTCCATCTCGCCAGCTCAACTCCCAGTGGGTCGTCCAGTGCTGCAATATCCTCAAGGCCAGTAGCCATTGCCTCAATTCTGTCGGCTTTTAAGGTCAGCCGATCGATAAAGGCATCTGTTAGATCTGTCTGCCGGCCATGTTCTCTATCTTTTTGGTTGGCAGTTTTTATCTGCTGGCTGTTCTGGCGGATCAGCTGGGCAGCCTGAAGAAGGGCCTGATTGCGGCTGTCTGCCTNTGCCCGGCCCAGAACAGCTTGTGCATCGCGGGCCTGTTCAGCCATTTGGTTGATGATTGCATCTGCTTCTGACATATCTGTCACAGTCTTTTGTGTTTGCTTCTGATGGACTGACATNNGTCACTTCCTTTTTCAAATTTCTGTCCTGTTACATCAGTATCCGGCTATTCATGGCGCAGAACAAGATCATCTGCATGAATCAGTTCAGCCCGGCATTCATATCCCAGTATCTTGGAAAAGTCCTTGCTGTTATGACCTTTCAGTTTGTCAGCCTCTGCTGAAGAATGTCCAGCCAGCCCATGGCCTAATTCAGCACCTATTTCTGTAAGAATAACAACAAGATCACCTCTTTCAAACTGGCCATCTATCTTTGTGATGCCGGCGGGAAGTAGTGATTTTCCCTGCCTTAGAGCGGTTTCTGCACCCTGATCAACTGAAATAGAACCTTTTGGATCAAGTGCGCCGGCGATCCAGCTCTTTCGGGCTTTCACTAGGCTGGTTTGCGGTTTGAAAAAACTGCACTTTGCTCCAGCGTTCAGCGCAGATACAGGTCTGTCATCAAACCCTTTGCAAATGATCATGCCAACCCCTGCCGCAGAAGCAATCCGCGCTGCTGCCAGTTTTGTGGCCATACCACCAGACGCAAATTCAGCATTGGCAGTTCCACCCATAGCCAAAACTTCAGGTGTGATGTCTCCGATTTCAGGAATATGGCGGGCTGTCTCTGTCTGATGGGGATTGTCGGTATACAACCCATCCACATCTGAAAGTAGGATGAGTAAATCTGCTGAGACCATTGCCGCAACCCGNGCAGCTAGNCGGTCATTATCCCCNAANCGAATCTCATAAGTTGTGACTGTATCATTTTCGTTCACGACAGGTACAACACCCAGNTCAAGAAGTGTCTGTATTGTGGCTCGTGCATTGATATGGCGGCGGCGGGTTTCTGTATCTTCCGGGGCCAGCAGGATCTGGCCGGCACGAAGACCCTGATCTGCCAGCGCCTCTGACCAGAGTTGTGCTAGCTCGACCTGACCTGTTGCTGCAGCGGCCTGTTTTTCCTCCAGACGTATGGTCTTATTGCTCAAGCCCAGATGACGACGGCCAAGCGCAATAGAGCCAGATGAAATCAGAACTACTTGGCTACCTTGCGAATGCAAGTCAGCAACATCTGCTGCCAGCGCTTTCATCCAGTCTTTTCTGGCTTCGCCACGAACAGGGTCAAACAACAGAGCAGAGCCAATCTTAATGACGATTCGCTTGGCATTTTGAATATATTCAGGGATCATGTCATAGCCTCCTTAACCCTGCTCATGCGGTGTCCAGGATAAGGGGTCTGCTGCCTGAGCGGCCTCTACTTTACTGTCTTCGATTAACGACGCTACAGCCCGGAGAACAGCGGTAACGCCATCATGACTAACAGATGACATATAAAGAACGGTGCCTGCCCCGGCTTCCTGCAGTGCATCGCGCACCTCATCAAGATAGTCAGCTGGGGTGGTATCACATTTTGACAGAACCAGCACCTCAGGCTTGTCTGCCAATATATCTGCATAGGCTTCAACTTCACGCCTCACAATCTGCCAGCTTTTCACCGGATCATAGGACGACGCATCAATCAGATGAAGCAAGACGCGGCATCGTTCAACATGACCTAAAAATCTGTGGCCAATACCTGCCCCCTTATGGGCCCCTTCAATGAGCCCGGGAATATCAGCCATTACAAATTCCCTGCCATCAATACCAACCACGCCCAGATTAGGATGCAGAGTTGTAAAAGGATAATCAGCAATTTTTGGCCGGGCAGCTGAGACAACAGACAGAAACGTTGATTTGCCTGCATTGGGAAGACCAAGCAGACCAGCATCTGCGATCAATTTCAGCCGTAGCCAGACCCACATCTCACTACCTTTTTCACCTGGCTGGGCCTTGCGTGGGGCTTGATTGGTAGATGATTTGAAAAAGGCATTGCCTTTACCACCAATGCCACCAGAGGCCAGAACAATTTCCTGATCCTCTTTGGTCAGGTCAGCCAGCAAAGTTTTGCCATCATCTGCAAGAATCTGACAGCCAACAGGTAACTTCAGGACCACATCTTTGCCTCGCCCACCCGACCGGTTCCGTCCGGCACCTGGAATACCAGCAGCTGCCTTGAAATGCTGTTGATAGCGATAATCAATCAGCGTGTTCAGTCCGCCAACACATTTGGCCACCACATCACCACCACGTCCTCCATCGCCGCCATCAGGCCCGCCCATGGGCACATTGGCCTCACGTCGGAAACTGACAGATCCCGGCCCACCATTTCCAGAACGGATAAATATTTTTGCCTGATCCAGAAATTTCATTAACTTTGCCTTGTGATGAAGTATGCTCTTTACTGCCAGCTTACGCGGCCTCTAAATAAAAAGGGGATTTGCCCAGACGTTCGGGCCATCCCCTTGATAAAATCGCACGACAGATGTGTGAATAACACCTCTGCCTGTTTCTGGCACACCTGCTGTTATTCAGCTGCCTTTGCCAGATCCTGAACAGATACAAACATGCGCTTGCCCGCTCTCTGGCGGAAGCTAACATTACCGTCACATAAGGCGAACAGGGTGTGGTCCTTGCCCATACCGACATTCTCACCNGGGTGAAACTTAGTGCCGCGCTGACGAACAATGATGTTTCCTGCAATAACNGATTCGCCACCNAATTTTTTCACNCCTAACCTGCGCCCGGCTGAATCGCGACCGTTTCTTGAGCTACCNCCTGCTTTTTTATGTGCCATGCTCTGCTCTCCTCAATCTTAATCTTTTTTCTTTTCTTNAGCCTTTTTAGGGGCCGCGGCTTTCTTTGCAGTTGTCGTTTTCGCAGCAGCTTTCTTAGCTGCTGGTATTGCCNCTGCCTTGGCAGCAGCCTTTTTGGCTNGCGCTGCTTCTTTCTTAGCTGCTGNTTTTGTCTNTGCCTTGGCAGNAGCNTTTTTGGCTGGTGTCGCTGCTTNTTTNCCAGATGTATTGATATCTGTAATCTTCAGGAGCGTTAGGTCTTGTCTATGGCCTTGCGTGCGGCGGTGATNTTTCCGACGCTTGCGGCGGAAGATGATGATTTTTGGCCCGCGGGTCTGNCTGACCACCTGAGCTTCAACTGACGCGTCAGCAANAACAGGGTTNCCAACCGNTACNTTGTCGCCGTCACCNAGCAACATCACATCNGATAATGTGACGGTCTGGCCCTCATCNGCATCAAGCTTTTCCACAAGAATGGTGTCATCCTTGGTTACGCGGTACTGTTTTCCGCCTGTTTTCACCACAGCATACATGGCGATTATCCTATTCCTAATTCAAATTATACCTTCATCTGCCTATCCTTTTACGCAGATTGATCTGCTGTTCATGATTATGATTTCTGACAGCAGGTTATGTTGAGCGCCCGAAATACACCTGTTCTGCCTGTAATGTCAAGTCAGAACTGCGTTTTGGTGCCATATATCAGGATAGATTTGCGCATTCTATAAGTAGAATTCGAAAAAGAAGTTAATTAAATTATTCTGCATCTGTGATGTTGCAAAATTGCCAAATTCTAGGATTGGCAAGGCCATCAGCAAAATCCGTGTTACGGGTGGTCTTATCTGGCTTGATGATGTGTTGGCCCTGGGCCCAGATTACAGGTTGTATCTGAACAAGACATAAATTACTTCAAAATATGTCTTTCTAGATACTAAAAATCAGGCTCTTAAAATCGCGCCGGTAAAAGTTTTGAAGAATTTTCTAGTGGATATGCCAAATAGCGTTTCTGTTGATGATTATGATGCNATGATTATCTGGTGTGAANAGTTNAGCGCCTTTATTACCTCTGCCCCNTTAAGCTAATTGCGCGTTCAGTTGTGTAGCNGCCCGCAGGCCAGATAAAAAAGCATCTTCAGCGCGGGCCCCTTTTCCAAAGCGCCCNTCATCTCCTTGTGCCGGGTGCCAGTCCCCGGCAACAAAGATGCTGCTGTCCGTATCGGCGATATGAAACAGCGCATCTTGCGGGCAGGCCTGTTCAACCTTGGCATAGCGCCATCTGTGTGCTGCGCTGTACAAGGGGTGGGGCAAGGGGATGTTTTGCTGTTCAGCAAAGGCCGCCAAGAGCTGGTCACAGATATCCGTAGGCTCAGCTTTCAGATGTGTTTTTGAAAAATCAGCTGTGGCCTGCAGGGTCACGGCGGCTGTCTGGTTTGCCCCTGGCCGAGAAGGCTCATAAGTTGCCCAGCTAATCGGCCCTTCTGGCGTCTGGATAAGGGTGCGGGGCAGGTCAATTGGCGTAGGGAAACCCGCCATCACTGCCCAGCAGGGGGCATAGATTACCGGTTTGGCACAGGCTGATAATTCAGGGGCAGCCTCGCGCAGGAGTCGGCTAGTTTGCGGGGCTGGGCAGGTAACGATCAGATGTCGGCAGGTGATCACAGTTCCGTCTGCGAGCTGCAGCTTTAGAGGGCCATTATGTGGTACAGAGCTTGGCTTAACTCTAGTGATGTTCTTTATCTCTGCCTGCTGCCTGATGGCCAGGCCCTCTGCCATGAACTCAGCTAGGCCACGCATGTCAGGTGTGCCTGAAAAGGCATCTTCTCGTCCGGCAAGCGGCCATTTCGCCAGCTGGCCTGCCTTTACGGCGCGGGCACAGACAGCACTAAAAGCAGCAGAACGGGCGGTCACAAACTGGGCACCATGATTAAACAGAAACCCGTCTGCCCGCCGTGTTGAGATGCGCCCGCCTACACGGCGGCCCTTATCGAGAATTAGGGCATTATGGCCAGCTTCCCGTAATAGCTGCCCCGCAGCTAGGCCGGCAAGACCTGAGCCGATAATCACAATCTCTGTTGAATTTTCTGGCATATTGTCTGGCGGAACCGCTGACGGCATTGATTAACCCCTTTGTTTATTCTCTTCATGGCCCTTTGCCTGCTCTTGACTGCAAAGATAGATGACAACAGGATGAGGACAAGAAGAAGCCAGAGCAAAGTCAACACAGAGGTTGTCTATGCTGATAGATTACCGGCTTCATAATGTCTTACCAAAAATATGGATTGGCAAAAATAATGACTGAGCTGCCTGACCTTGCGGAATTGGATATTCCCGACCCTGCTCATCTTGATGCAGAGGCGACACTGCAGATTTATCAAGCTCTGCGCCCTGTCCTGCCGCCTGCCCGCCCAGCACTGCATCAAAAGGCAGACAGGCTGACAGACTGTCTGGAAGCTTTTGACGCGTTTATTCTGGATGGGTTCGGGGTGATTAATGTGGGAATGGAAAAGATTGAAGGCATTGACGAATTTTTCCGGCGTGCTGAACTTGCTGGAAAGCCGGTTGTGATACTCACCAACGCGGCCAGCGCGCCTTCAGCTGTTCTTGCAGAAAAATATCTGCGGTGGGGGCTGCCAGTAACAAGACAGCACATCGTTTCAAGCAGAGATGCGTTGGTTGCTGCTCTACCTGCTGTTCACCAGCGGTCAGAATTTCTGCAATTGGATTGCAAAACACANCTTATAAATGGCCTGACCTCTTCAGCCAANGCCAACTCTGAACTATTTGACACAGCAAAAGGCTTTGTTTTTTTAGGCAGTTCGGGATGGGGTGAGGATGACCAGGCCCTGCTTGAACAGAGTCTGTTGCAGCGGAAGCGCCCTGTCCTAGTCGGCAACCCTGATGTCAGTGCGCCGCATCCGCATCAGTTTTCAGCAGAGCCGGGCTATTGGATGGCGCGAGCGATGAAGGCAGTGCCTGGCTTGCGCCCGCACTGGCTTGGCAAACCGCATTTGCCCGCTTTTCAATTGGCTGTGGACAAGGTAAACCAGTTGGCATCTGTTTCCGTTCCCAATCATCGTATTGCGATGGTAGGTGATTCGCTTCATACAGATATCTTGGGCGGTGCGGCTGCTGGCCTCGGCACCATCCTGATCACAAATTATGGCTTGCTACGCACACATGACGCCGAACAGCTGTGTGTTGAGATGCAAATTTTTCCTGATTGGCAAGTCAGATTAATCTGAGTGGTGTTCACTGTTCATCCGGTTTGTTGACCAGCCTGTATAATGAACATCAAAGCTGATAAGGCTGAACATGTCATTATGCTTCGGTCAGAAAAATAACATACAGATAGGAGCAGGAGATGATAGGGCCACGCAGAGTTCTGGTTACAGGTGCGGGAAGGCGCATTGGGGCAGGCCTTTCCATAGCTTTGGCTGAAGCAGGCTGGCATGTTGTTCTGCATTACAATCAGGCGGCTACAGAAGCGCAGACCCTTTTTGAGACACTGACTGCCGCGGGCAGAACTGTTGAACTGGTTCAGGCTGATTTGGCCAAACCGGATGATATCGATAAGCTGATGGCACAGGCACGGTCATCCGGCCCGCTTGATGCTGTTATCAATAATGCCTCTTTGTTTGCTTATGATGATTCTGATACAATTTCTGCTTCTGAAATCGACCGGCATATGGCGGTGAATGTGACGGCCCCTGCCTTGCTGATCCGCGCCCTTAATGATCAAATGCCAGAAGGCAGGCAAGGGGCGGTCATCAACATGCTGGATGCCAAGCTATTTGGAATAAATCCGGATTATTTCAGCTACACCCTGTCAAAATCNGCCTGTCATACCTTAACACAGATTGCTGCTCAGGCTTATGCGCCGCGCCTGCGGGTCAATGGCATCGCCCCTGGCATTGTGTTGCCATCAGGTGGTCAGACAGAAGAAGAATTTCAATTATCACACAAACGTAATCTTTTGGGACAAGGCGCGTTAATTAAAGAAATTGTCGCTGCAATGCACTTGCTTCTTGACACAAGATCTATCACAGGAGAAGTGATTATTTTGGACGGTGGTGCCCATCTTCAGCCGCCTGCGCGCGATGTTGCGTTTTTATAATAAGGGCGGCGAGCAAAGGAACAAATTTATGGCTGACGCACTGACACGGCGGTTTTTTTTGACCGGAATTGAGACAATTTGTTCAATTGGTATTCATGATTTTGAAAAGGCTGCGCCTCAACGGGTGTTGATAGATATTGAAGTTATGCTGGACCCAGAAATGGAGCCCGCGATAGATAATATTAATGATGCGCTGAATTATGATGAGATCCGGCAGACCGTTGTGAATATTTCGCAGTCACGGCATTTTGATCTGCAGGAAACCCTTGCCCGTGCGGTTTTTGATGCTGTACGGTCGATGAAATCAGTGGTGGGCCTNCGTGTACGGACATCCAAACCTGATGTTTATAAAGATGTGAATGAAGCCGCCTATCAGCTTTCTGATTTTGCATGACAAAAGTTTGTTTCTAATTCTGTGCAGGCCCTGTTTTTGTTGTTATTGTTATGGAAGAGGGTGATATTAATCATCAGCCTTTGAAGCAGATTAATNAGGTCCCTTGTCATGAGCTGGGATATTACAGACATAGATAGCTATTACCGCACATCAGAAGGTGCTCTAGTTGCAGATATCCTGGTTGCTGAACTCAGTCATCAATGTAGATCGGGACTTGTACGCGCGCTCACAGATACAGCAGAACAGCTAGCAGTTGGCTATCCGTTTCCTTTATACCCTCCCGGTCACCCTTTGCCGCCTGTGTTTATGTTGGCAGAGACAGGTGTACTGGCNTNNACAAAAGATGAGAGTGTNATCACCGCCTGTATTGACAGTGACTCATTCCCTTGTGAAACAGATATTTTTGAACAAGTTTTTGTCAGCCACGCGCTGGAATATGTAGCGGACAAGGTTGGATTTTTATCTGAAATCTGGCGCTGCCTGAAAGGGGAGGGCGAGCTGGTGATGATTGTCCCGCATCGGCGCAGTCTNTGGGCACGTGCAGATAAAACACCTTTTGGTCAGGGCACACCTTTCAGCCGGCGCCAACTGAAGCTAATTCTTGAACAAGTAGGGTTTGGCCAAATCCAGATTAAACACAGTCTGTACATGCCGCCTTTTGGGAAAAAACTGCCTGTGGTCATGAGGAGACGATTTCATATGATTGGCCGTATTGGCTGGGCGATGTTTGGCGGCGTGCTGATCGTAGTCGCTAAAAAGCGGCTTTATTCCTCTCATCATCAACCTGGTCATGCATTGCGGCAGGAAGTCAGGCAGTTTATGGTAAGGCAACCTGCGGGCGCGGTCACGCCATTAAGTGGGGATAATTCAGGGTAATCAAGCGGTAAAGGCGATAGATAATGGATAATGATCTAATGCGCTTGCGGGCGCAGATTGACCTGGTTGATCAGCAGATTCTNGANCTGCTTTNGNGCNGGCTCAAGATGGCGGAACAGGTNGCTGAGGNAAAANCGAATNGCNCGTCNGTATTNCGTCCGGATCGCGAAGCACAGCTTCTGGCGCGCTTGTGTGCCGCAGCCGACCCCCAGCTTCAGCCTGTCATTATTGCTGTCTGGCGCGCGGTTATTTCAGCATCAATTGCTCGCCAATACCCTGATTTTACAATTTTGATGACAGATGAGAGTGAACAGACAGCACGTTTATTTGCAGCTGGACAACTGAGTGTAAAACAGACAGGTGTGCCTCTTGAGCTGTGTCACCAGCTGGCCATAGGAGCAGCAGATATTGGAATCGTTGAAGCTGATGAGTTGAGCAGTATTTACAGCCAGCTTGGTTTGGATCAGCCTGTAAAGATTATTGCGGGATTGCCGCTTCTGCGCCCATCAGACTCTATCCCTACAGCTTTTATTTTGGGCACTCAGCTGCCTGACAAAACTACGCAGGATCGCCTTGTGACCTATGATAAAAGACAGCGAATAATCGATCTGGCTGCATTAGCAGAAGAGAATTTACCCTCTGATCGGTCTGTGCTTGGCATCTGCACCTTGATTGGCTAAACTTGCGTCGGTTCAGAGGGTCAAGCGGTCTGTGGCCATAAGATGGACAATTCAATATACCTACAGGCAAACAGATGATGCACCCACCTAAACCACAGCCGAAAGCAGCGATACGATCACTTCTATCGTACCGACCGTCCTTCGGTGAAGCAAAGCAGGGACGACTGATCAGGCTGTCTGCAAATGAAGGCGCTCTTGGGGCCTCACCGCATGTCCAGAAGGCGCTGCAGACTAACGGGATGGCACCTCATCGTTATCCAGAAGTTCAGGATCAGCATCTCAACGCGGCAATCGCTGAACGCTATGGTCTTGATTCGTCTCGTATCCTCTCCTCAAACGGATCTGACGAGTTGATCAGCCTTATAACAATGGCTTACCTTGAGCCCGGTGACGAAGTGGTGATGAGCCAGTATGCTTTTCTTGTGATCCCGCAAGCAACCCGCATCGCAGGCGGCACAGTTGTAAAGGCTGATGATGTGAATATGGTGACTAGCGTTGACAATCTGTTGGCAGCCGTGAATGACAAGACCAAAATTGTATTTCTGGTGAATCCCAATAACCCCACCGGAACGATGATTTCGTTGGATGAGGTGCGCCGCTTGCATTCTAACCTGCCCACTCATGTACTGCTAGTTTTAGACTGGGCTTATGCTGAATACCTGGATAAGTCTTTTTCTGACGAAGCTGCGCGCATGGTTGAAAGCGCAGATAATGTTGTGATGACGCGGACCTTTTCAAAACTACATGGTCTCGCTGGTTTTCGGCTAGGCTGGGCCTATTGTTCACCAGAGTTGCTTACAACATTGGCATCTATCCGCGGCCCATTCTCTGTCAATCAGGTGGCTTTTCGAGCGGGCATTGCGGCTGTTCAGGATAGAGAATTTCAAAAAAAATCAGTTGCCCATAATGATAAATGGATTTCGGCCATGAGTCTTTTTCTAGCGCAACTGGGCCTCGAGGTAGTGCCCTCCTCAACAAATTTCATTCTGTTTCGGTTTGACCCTCAAACAGGGCCATCAGCGCAGCAGGCATCAGATGTTTTTGCGACACAAAATATCCTGCTCAGAACGATGGAGCCTTATGGGCTTCGCGACTATTTACGGATGTCAATTGGCACTGACGAAGAAATGGCCTTTGTGAAAGAGGCCTTTCTGCGGTTGATGCAACCCGCGCAAAGTCGGTAGTCAAAAAGGATCAGCATCTTGGCAACTTCCTACCCTTTTTCACATATTGCAGTTATCGGAATGGGTCTTATCGGGACATCGATTGTTCATGCTGCTAAATACCACAATTTACCTGTGACCTTCGCGGCCTACGACAATAATCCTGATGTGCGTGCGGAAGCAGCAGATTTGCTATCGCATATTAAGATAACAACTACGCTGCAGCAGGCTGTCGAAGATGCTGAACTTGTTATTCTGGCTGTTCCAGTAGGTGTAATGGAACAGGTAATCAAAGACATAGCCCCTTATCTCAGACCAGGCTGTGTGATTACTGATACTGGGTCAACAAAACGTTCCGTTATCCGTGATGTTCTCCCNTTTGTTCCGNAGGCCTGTAATTTTATTCCNGGTCATCCCTTGGCAGGCACAGAATTTTCAGGNCCTGCAGCTGGNTTCGCCAGCCTNTTTGAAAAGCGCTATTGGNTGATCCTNCCAAATGNNTCCCCAGAAGACAAAGTAGCTGGTCTGGCAACTTTTCTATCTGATCTGGGCGCCATGGTTGAAACTATGGATGCNGATTATCANGATCGTGTGTTAGCGATTACATCACATCTTCCACATCTTATCGCTTATACAATTGTTGGNACTGCTGTTGATCTTGAACAAGATTTGAAAAATGATGTTATTCGGTTNTCGGCCTCGGGGTTCCGNGACTTCACCCGAATTGCNTCTTCAGATCCTGTCATGTGGCGAGATGTGTTTCTCAATAATAATGAGGCTGTTCTGGAGATGCTGCAGCGATTTTCAGAAGATTTGAGTTATCTGCAACGCGCTATAAGATGGAAGGAGGGTGATAAATTACATGATTTATTTAGTCGCACACGGGCGATTAGACGGTCAATTATTGATGCGGGTCAGGATTAAAGCCAGACCCGGGCTAATAGGTATTTCGCATATTCTTTTGCCAGCAGTCTAACAGTGGGCCAGTGAAGGTACCACCCGTTAAGCTGGAGATCCGGCGGTATAACCGGCCAGCTCCTGATTGTGTGGCCTGGCATCACGCGTTTGAGTTCAAGGTCTGCACGGGCCAAATGATAATTGGCTGTGACCAGCCGGATTGTTGAAAACTTATTTGCCTCTGCCCACATGCGTGCGGCGTGCGCATTTCCTTTTGTGTCCATAGCGGTTTTTTCAATATCAACACAGCAGTGAAATATCGCCAGCTGCGCAGCAGACAAATTCAGCTGNNTTATCAGTGCTTTTTTGGATACTGACTGGCCAACNCCTGTGATCAGCATNCGCTGGGCAGTTCTATTATNGAGAAGCANCAGCCCCTCTTGTATTCTGGCCTGTCCACCGGTNGGAACAACAAGGCCNTCNGTTNGAGNAGGCAACCCNNCTTTTGGCTGCGGAAGGGTCAGTACAAAATGTTGCAGGCAAGCCGCNACNGCTAAAATACCTAGNGCGCTTAATTTTACTATNCGCTTTACAATTTGGTCACGTCGATAGGTAGCTATCTGTCTATCTTCTTTAGAAATAGTCACTGCCCTTGCCCATACCGTTCGTCTTAAGGATATGCTCTTTTGGTTAAAAATAAAAACGGCTGGTCTCTCAGTTCAAGTTAAGCTAATTATGGCATCAGATAAGGGAGAAGAGAANAAACTTATGTTATTAACATGTGAAAATTGTGAAACTATTTTCCGCGTGGATGAAAAAGCCATTGCGCCGCTGGGACAGCAGGTACGCTGTTCGGTATGCAAACATGTCTGGAGGGCTGAACGAAAAGCAGCTAGCAAAACGTCCGATATTAGCCTGCTAAGCGAAATAGCAGCCCGGTTACGCTATCCAGCTGCAATTATTGTAGTTTTGATGTTTGTTTCTGTTGGACTATTCAGCTTTCGTGGTCCTTTAACTGCGCAGTTTCCTGGATTGATCTCTTCATTTGACCTTGCCGGTCTGACCATTGTTCCAGATCCATCTGTGTTAGAGGTGCGCGATTTAAATACACAATATCATGAAAACCTGGTTCGGGTGAGGGGTGTTGTTTTCAACAAAAGTGACTTCCGTGCCCATGCCTCAATGTTAAATTTGCGAGTTGTGGCCGCAGATGGTGCAGAGCTTTATCAGCAAAAAATTAAACCAGACGAGTATTTTATTGATTCAGGACAGTCTGTGCCCTTTTTTGTTCAATTAGAGGTGGATGGTGCAAAAAAAGCCAATGTCATTGTTGAGGCCGTTGCTGAACGCATGCCGCCACGCTTATTTTAGGCAGATATATCATGCTCAGCTGAAAGGGTTGTGTTCTAGTTTCAGAAGATCTTCAACATTGCGTCTGGGCCGCAGAACATAAATCGCTTCATTATGGATCATTACTTCAGCTGCTTCTGGACGTGTATTATAGTTTGACATCATCACAGCCCCATAGGCCCCGGCAGATAGAACGGCCAAGATCTCACCTTCGGCAATTGCTGGCATAGCGCGGCCTTGCCCCAGATAATCACCTGTTTCACACACTGGCCCAACAATATCAGCAAGCCCTATTACAGGTTGGGGTTGGCCAACAGGTTCTATTCTGTGAAATGCCTCATAGAGCGTTGGTCTGATCAGGTCATTCATAGCCCCATCAACAATGATGAACCGCTTATTTTCACCTTTTTTGACAAATAGGGTTCTAGTTAGAAACACACCATTATCTGCGGCGATTGACCTTCCTGGCTCAAACCCTAGCTTATATTCCCGGCTGGCAAAGACACGCGTAACCATTTTTCCATAGGCTTCAAAATCAGGTGTCTTGTCCTCTTCATAATCCACGCCAAGTCCACCTCCTAAATCCAGAATGGGCACATCCAGCCCTTCTGCACGAAGCATGTCACCTAATGCCAGAAGTTCCTGATAGGCACGCTCAAATGGATCCAGCTTGCGCAGCTGCGAGCCAATATGCACAGCAAGACCCCGTGGGATAAGATTCGGATCAGAACAGAGCTGGCGATACAACATGGCTGCTTCGCCATCTGCAACAGGAATGCCGAATTTTGTTGCTCGCTGACCTGTGGAAATTTTTGCGTGACTCCCCGGATCAACATTCACATTCACTCGCAGGGCAACAGGGGCTTGCCGCCCAGTCTCTGCTGCAATTTTACTAATATGGCACAGTTCAGTTGCTGATTCTGCGTTGATTTGGGCTATGCTTGCCTGCAGAGCGGCTCTAATTTCATCATCTGTTTTGCCGACCCCTGAAAACACTATTTTATCTGGGGCTATGCCTGCGATAAGGGCACGCTTCATCTCACCACCTGAAACAATGTCAGCGCCGGCACCTTGCTGTGCTAACAAGCCGAGAACACCAAGTGACGAATTGGCTTTAACGGCATAATGCACAACACAATCCAGCTGGGATACAGCAGATGCAAAAGCAGCATAATGAGCAANAAGNCCATCACCTGAATAAACGTAAAGAGGCGTGCCNAACCGCTCAGCCAAATCAACTGCAATGTGGCCGCCTATGGTCAGCTGGCCGCGCTCATTTCTTNTTATATGTCTCATTTGTTTTTTAGCTGGCCGCTTGTTCTGTTTCAGTCACTTCAGATGGGCGNACCGGATTGCCTTTCTTGCCACAAGCTGTCAGCGTGCCTGCAATCAGCAGGCCAGACAGTAAAATAATAAAAATACGCATGAGGTTACTTTCCTTGCACTGTTATGTCGCGTCCGAAAGGAGCAGAAACTGGGCTCTGGCTTCAGCNATACGGGCGCGCACCTGATCAGGGGCTGTGCCGCCATAGCTTGTTCTGGCTGCCACAGCATGGTCAATGGATAAAATAGCCTGAACTGCACCAGTCAGTTGTGGTTCAACAGACTGCAGCTCTTCCAGCAACAAGTCATCGAGCCCACAACCTTTTTCATCTGCAAGGGCGACCAGCGCACCCGTGATGTGATGCGCATTTCTGAAAGGAATATTTAGCTCAGCGACCAGATAATCTGCCAGATCTGTTGCTGCTGGATGGCCTTTTCTCAGGGCCTGGCGCATCGCCTCCGGATGAGCGGTCATATCTTCTATCATGCCTGTCATTGCCATCAGGCTGATACAGAGTGATTTCTTTGCGTCAAATACAGGTTCTTTATCCTCCTGCATATCCTTGCCATAGGCAAGTGGCAGGCCTTTCAAGACAGTCAGCAACGCGACCGTGTCACCTATTATCCGGCCAGGCTTTGCCCGGATTAGCTCTGCTGCATCAGGGTTGCGTTTCTGTGGCATAATGGATGAGCCTGTTGTAAAGGCATCAGATAAGCTGATAAAGGCAAATCTGTCAGTAGACCATATCACAATTTCTTCAGCAAGACGTGACAGATGAGTTGAACAGATAGACGCTGCAGACATAAATTCAACAGCAAAATCACGGGCAGAAACAGCATCCATGGCATTTGCCATAGGCTGTTCAAAGCCCAGTAAGGCAGCTGTTTTATGCCGATCAATCGGATGCGATGTGCCGGCAAGGGCTGCTGCACCAAGTGGGGATTCATTCATACGCTTCGAACAGTCAGCAAAACGGCTGCGGTCTCGTCCAAACATCTGCACATAAGCCATTAGGTGAAAGCCAAAAGTAATCGGCTGAGCTGTCTGCAGATGTGTATAGCCTGGCATCACGGTCTCGGTATGAGCCTCTGCCTGATTAAGCAAAGCCGCCTGCAGCCCGGCAAGCATGCCGTCAATATCTGCAATGGCTTCCCGCAGCCAAAGCCTGAGATCTGTGGCGACCTGGTCATTTCGGGATCGGGCTGTATGTAGTCGTTTTGCCGGATCACCAATCAGCTCTACAAGCCGCGTCTCAATATTCATATGGATATCTTCAAGTTGATCTGAAAATGTGAATGTACCGGCGGCAATATCCTTTTCGATTTGCTGCAGGCCAGAAATGATTTGGTCACGGTCATCAGCGGTCAAGATATTCTGGTCGGTCAGCATTTTTGCATGCGCAATTGACCCGGCGATATCTTGACGGTAAAGGGTTTTATCAAAGCTGATTGAAGCGTTAATTTCCTGCATCAGCTGTGATGACCCGTCAGAAAACCGGCCGCCCCAGATTGTTGATGCCTTTTTCTGGCCAGAATGATGTGGTTTAGAGGGTGTCATGCTAAATCCCCATTCAGAGTATCACAGACTGTGGTATGACTGTTGCTGTTCGCTCAAACTGTTCTAACTTCAGGTGTCTGTTTATGTCTTATAAGACAGAAATGAGAAATGATCAGCCCCAAATCTTAACTCGCCGTCAAGCAGCGGCTCTGTTATTGGCGCCTGTATTGTTGGCTACCCCCTTTTTATCTGCCACAGCAGGTGAAGGTGCTCTAAAGCTGACAGCAGGCACGCANCCCTTGCCGTTTACAGCGTTGATGACTCAATCTGGTCAGCCTTTGCAGCTTGCTGATATGTCTGGACAGGCACTGCTAGTCAATTTTTGGGCCAGTTGGTGTGCGCCGTGTATTGTTGAACTGCCAGCTCTTGAAGCTGCAGCGACTCAGCTGAAGGCTGCATCTATACATGTGATTTTGGTAAATCTTGACCGGGGCGGGGCAGCGGTTGCGCAGCCATTCCTCGATGAACGCAGCATTACCACCCCGCTATCAGCTTATGATCCTAAGGGGGAATGGGCCCGTGCAGTTCAGTTACGGGTCCTGCCAACCACACTGCTGATCAAGCCTAATCAGTCTGAATATTCTGCGCATACAGGGCCTGCAGAATGGAATACAGCCCCCATTCTGCACCAAATCAGGGACTATTTCAATTGAACGCCAGCTAGCTTATCCCAACGTTAAGCTGAACGCACCCCTGCTTTTCAGCCCAGTTCTGAATCAAGCTCGGGTACGGCGTCAAACAAATCAGCGACCAATCCGTAATCAGCAACTTGGAAAATTGGCGCTTCGTCATCTTTGTTAATGGCGACAATAACCTTGCTGTCTTTCATGCCAGCCAGATGCTGGATCGCACCTGAAATGCCAACAGCCATATATAAATCAGGGGCAACCACTTTACCTGTCTGGCCAACCTGATAATCATTTGGCACGAAACCCGCGTCAACAGCAGCTCTGGACGCGCCAACTGCGGCACCCAGCTTATCAGCGATTTTTTCAAGCATACCAAAATTTGAGCCATCCTGCATGCCGCGCCCCCCTGATACCACAATCCCTGCGGAGGTCAGCTCTGGGCGCTCTGACTTTGACAACTCAGACTTCTCAAAAGAAGACAGGCCGGCATCACCGGCTGCACCAATTTTTTCAATTGTTGCCGTGCNTCCTGTGTCTGCTACCGCNTCAAAGGCTGTGCTGCGGACAGTGATGATTTTCAGCGCATCGCTTGACTGCACTGTTGCCAGTGCATTTCCTGCGTAGATGGGCCTTTGGAAAGTGTCTTTATCAATCACAGCGACAATATCTGAAATCTGCGCTGTATCGCTTAAGGCAGCTACACGTGGCAGGATATTTTTTCCATAAGTTGTCGCCGGAGCCAGAATATGGGAATAGCTGCCCGCCATGCCTGCGATCAGTGGCGCGATATTTTCAGCCAGCCCATTCGCGTTCTCAGCTGCATCCGAAACAATCACTTTGCTGATTCCTGAAATGGCTGCGGCCGCTTCTGCTGCTTTGCTGCAATTATGTCCAGAGACAAGCGCGTCAATATCGCCGCCAATAGCCTGGGCTGCGGCGACAGTGTTCAGCGTTGCTGCATTTACCGCACCATTATCATGTTCGACAATAACAAGAATGTTCATCATATCACCTTTGCTTCATTTTTCAGTTTATCAACCAGCTCAGCAACCGACCCAACTTTAATGCCAGCTGACCGGGCTGCTGGCTCCTCAACTTTCACCACTTTCAGCCGTGGGGTTGTGTCAACGCCCAGCTCATCAGCGCTCAGGCTGTCTATCGGCTTCTTTTTGGCCTTCATGATATTTGGCAGAGACGCATAACGTGGCTCATTCAGCCGCAGGTCAACCGTAATCACCGCAGGCAGGACCACTTCAATATGTTCCAGACCGCCATCAACTTCGCGGATGATTTTTGCTTTTTCGCTGCCCAGTTCAACACTAGAGGCAAATGTGGCTTGTGCCCACCCCAGCAAAGCAGACAGCATCTGTCCTGTTTGATTGCTGTCATCATCAATGGCCTGCTTGCCGCAAATTACAAGACCAGGGCCTTCTTTTTTCACAACAGCCTTTAAAAGCTTGGCAACTGCCAGAGGCTCAATATCCTGATCAGCTTCAATATGAATGCCTCTATCCGCTCCCATTGCAAGGCCGGTACGAATCGTTTCCTGGGATTGTGAAGGGCCAACAGAGACCAGCACAATTTCGTCTGCCCGCCCAGCTTCCTTAATCCTTAAGGCTTGCTCAACAGCAATTTCATCAAAGGGGTTCATTGCCATTTTGACATTGGCCAACTCAACACCAGACTGATCTGGTTTCACTCTGACCTTCACATTATAATCGATGACCCTTTTAACAGGTACCAAAATTTTCATTTTGCCAATCCTTTTCTTTATTTAAACTGGCTGTCAGATAGCCTCATCAGCCTCTTTTTAATATCAGCTTGACTGATTGTCTCCCGGAATCCACAGGACGTCACGTTCACCGTCACCATTAGCATGTCGAGCTAATACAAACAACAAATCAGAAACACGGTTAATATACTGCATCGCGGTTTCATTAACAGGCTCTTCCACCGCTAATTCCGTCATTCGGCGTTCGGCGCGTCTGGCAACTGTCCGACCCAGATGTAGCCATGCGGCCAACGGCTTGCCGCCAGGCAGAATGAACGACGTCAGCGGNTGCAGATTTGAATTTACAACATCAATCTCCTGTTCCAGACGTGCGACCTGTGCTTGTGTGATACGCAGAGCAGGCGCTGTTTCATCAACAGTGGCCAGATCTGCACCAAGGTCGAACAGATCATTTTGAATCCGGGCAATCTGGCGGTCCAATGCTTGCAGACGGTCACTGTCCTGACAATGTAATCTGGCCAGTCCCAGAACAGAATTCAGCTCATCCACCTCCCCAAAGGCTGACGGCCGGCGGGCATGTTTTGATACACGTCCCCCACCAACAAGACTGGTGGTGCCATCATCGCCTGTGCGTGTGTATATTTTATTCAGTTTGACCATAATTCTGCCTGTCTTCAGTTAGATCATAACGGTGGATTGATAACCTTCTCTGCCCNCTATGCTTTACGCTTTAACCACAAAAGGGTCAGAAAAACTAGCAACACAAAAGCCTGACCGATAATGCGATAGCGCATTATTTTATTNGAATTACTCTTATTATATGCACCGCCGCGACCCATTGTAATTACGCCCCAAAATAAGATGCCAGCGACACCGACGAGACCTATGAACATAATCAATTCATGCCAGCCAAATTCAGTCACAGAAAACGGACTCATCACTTAATCCTCTCTTAACAGCGTGTCATTAAGCCTTTTGAACAGCTTTTCTCAATACCCATCTAGTTCGATATTGCGGCGCCGACACCCGGCAATTAGCGTATTTCTTAGAAGACAGGCAATTGTCATCGGACCAACACCGCCAGGAACAGGCGTGATTGCACCAGCGACTGAAGCTGCTGAGACAAAATCGACATCACCAGTCAGCCTGTGCTTTCTGTCTGTGCCTACCGGGTTGGCAATACGGTTAATTCCAACATCGATGACCGTTGCGCCTGGTTTTATCCAGTCACCAGTCACCATTTCAGGTTGGCCGACAGCCGCTACAAGTATATCTGCCTGTTTGCAGATTTTGGGTAAATCGCGGCTGCGGGAATGTACAATGGTCGTTGTTGTATGTGCAGCTGTTAACAGCTGGGCCATGGGTTTGCCGACAATATTTGACCGGCCAAGAACAACAGCATTGGCGCCTGACAGATCACCAAGGTGATTCTGCAACAGCAATAAACAGCCTAGCGGCGTGCAAGGCACCAGTCCGCATTGGCCTGTTGCCAGCAGGCCAGCATTCACCACATGAAACCCGTCAACATCTTTTTCAGGGGCAATGGCTTGAATGACAGATGCTTCATTAATCTGTTCTGGCAGCGGCAGCTGGACCAATATGCCGTCAATCGCTTCATCTTTATTCATGCTGTCAATCAGTGCCAGCAGTTGCGCTTCAGAAGCAGTTGAAGGCAGCTTGTGTTCTATTGAGATCATGCCAGCAGCTTTGGTTTGCTGACCCTTGTTGCGTACATAAACTTGACTGGCAGGATCTGTGCCTACCATCACGACAGCAAGACAAGGTGTCACCTGATATGTTTTTTTGATTATAGAAACTGATGCTGCAATTTTATCGGCCAGACCTGTGGCAAATTTTTTACCATCAATTAGATTTGCAGTCATGAATCTTGCCTCCCGCTCAGGTTTGCGAAAATGACTGAATTTTCTATAAAGACCATCCACCCAATTCTCTGGCTGGGTTCAACTGAAGGTAACTGTTTAAGCTGCATATTCGAACAGCAGATTGCGGCCAAACTGAACAGCCAGCAAAACAATAATCGGGCTTATATCGATACCGCCAAAATCAGGCAGCACAGACCGAATTCGGCTAAGAAGTGGTTCATGCAAGCGACCCAGTGCCTGCAAGATCCAGCGTACAAAAGGCTGCCAAGGGTTAATAATCTTAAAGGTGACTAACCAGCTAGCAATCACATAAGCCAGCAAGGTAAAAATATAAATATCAATAATATTGTCTATCAGGGTCAGAATAGCGTTCATTATTACGCACCGGTATATGTTTCTGAAAGTAGCCTTGCATGAAAAGGCCCGCAGTTTTGCATCGTGTATATTCGACTGCCAGACCATAATCTGTTCACAGCTAAATGACAATAACCAACACCGCCGGGCTTGAGTATCCGGAAAAAACGCCTGTCCATTCTTGTCTTCTCGAAGGACAAGCGGGCAGAGTTGTCAAGCCGCAGAGAAAAGTGACATCAGCCTTTATTCTGTCTGTGCCTAATTAGATCCTCAACGACAGAGGGCTCAGCCAATGTAGAGGTATCGCCCAGTTCAGAAAAATCATCAGCTGCAATTTTACGCAAAATCCGGCGCATGATTTTCCCTGAACGTGTTTTTGGCAGGCCTGGTGCCCACTGCAGCAAATCAGGGCTGGCAATCGGACCAATTTCCTGGCGGACCCAGTTGCGCAGCTCAGCCCGCAATTCATCAGATGGGGCCTCATCTGCATTCAGGGTAACATAGGCGTAAATGCCCTGTCCTTTTATATCATGCGGATAACCAACAATCGCTGATTCAGCGACTTTTGGATGCGCAACAAGTGCGGATTCAATCTCAGCTGTGCCCATTCTGTGACCAGACACATTCAATACATCATCAACGCGTCCTGTGATCCAGTAATAGTCATCCTCATCACGGCGGGCCCCGTCACCAGAGAAATAACGCCCTTCAAAAGTTGAAAAATAGGTATCAATAAAGCGCTGATGGTCTCCATAGACAGTCCGCATCTGGCCTGGCCAGGACCTGTTTATACACAAATTACCCTCTATTGCTCCTGTTAGTTCGTTATTTTCNTTATCGACCAGAACGGGTTCAACACCAAAGAAAGGCATGGTGGCAGATCCGGGCTTTGTGGTTGTTGCACCAGGNAGAGGCGTAATCAGAATGCCTCCTGTTTCCGTTTGCCACCANGTATCCACAATCGGACAGCGGCCGTCACCAACAACATTCCGGTACCACATCCACGCTTCAGGGTTAATAGGCTCNCCCACAGATCCCAGTAAGCGCAAAGAACTACGATCCCATTTTTGCACTGGCGCATCGCCCTCACGCATCAATGCGCGGATGGCGGTAGGTGCCGTGTAGAAAATTGTCACCTTGTGTTTTTCCACAACCTGCCAAAAACGGCCAGAATCAGGGTAGGTCGGCACACCCTCAAACATCAATGTGGTGGCCCCGTTTGCCAGCGGGCCATACAGGATGTAGCTGTGGCCTGTTACCCAGCCCACATCAGCAGTACACCAGTAAATATCCTCATCCTTGCAATCAAACACATAATGATGTGTCATAGAGGCATAAACCATATAGCCGCCAGTGGTATGCAGAACCCCTTTTGGCTTCCCTGTAGAGCCGGATGTATAAAGAATGAACATCGGGTCTTCAGCATTCATTTCGGTTGGCGGGCAAGCTGCATCGGCAGCCTCTACCGCTTCGTGATACCAGACATCCCGTCCGTCCTGCCAGGCGATATTAGCGCCAGTCCGGCGCACAACAAAACAGGTTGTACAGTCAGGGCATGCTGCGAGAGCTTTATCAGTATTGGCTTTCAGCGGGATAGGCCGTCCCCCTCTTATTCCTTCATCTGCAGTAATTACAACTGTTGATCCGCAATCCTTTATCCGGCCAGCAAGCGCGTCAGGCGAAAACCCGCCAAACACAACAGAATGGATTGCCCCGATACGGGCGCAGGCCAACATAGCCACCGCAGCTTCAGGGACCATCGGCATGTAAATGGTTACCCGGTCACCTTTATAAACGCCCCTTGCTTTCAGGGCATTTGCAAAGCGGCAAACCTGCGCATGTAGCTCTTTAAAGGTAATATGCTTCGCATCAGCCGGGTCGTCACCTTCCCACAGAATCGCTGTCTTATCACCTCTGGTTTCCAGATGACGATCAAGGCAGTTTGCGGATGCATTCAGCGTTCCGTCCTCATACCATTTGATATGCACATCCGGCTTGTCATAGCTAACATCAGAAATTTTTGTATATGGCTGTATCCAGTCAATTCGTTTACCATGTTCAGCCCAGAACGTGTCTGGATCTGAAAGTGATTCTGCGTAAGCTTTTTGATAGCCCTGAATATCAATATGCGCTCGTGAGGCGCCCTCATCTGATGGCGGAAAGGTTCGGTTCTCGCTCATCTGTCTCCCCCTGATACTTCCTTGATTAAAGACAAAATCATGTCTCTTTTGTANGCAGAAACGNGCAAAATAGCAAAGGCATAAGTTGGATTTTCCCGCTGACAATCTGTCCCATTATTGCTTCAGCCTAGCTGATGCGGATAAATCTTATCAAGCAGTTCATCTGCCGCATCAGCAGAGGGCAGGGCCATAACCTGTTTGGCGACATCAAAAGCAAAGCCGTTTCTGGCCAGGCGGGCCAGATGCCTTTTATTGACTTCAGGATGAAGTTCAGCGCGTGAATAGGGGCCAACAGATTTTTTGCGGGCATAGATCAGTGCCGCTGCCAGCTCACTGTCTTNTTTATTTGCTGCTCTGCTGGTCTGTTNGTCCATAACAGCCTCAGCCAGATCGCGGCTGATCCCCCTCTGGGCTAATTTCAACAGGATNCGCCTTTGTGAAAATCCGCTCCGCAGACCCTGTCTGAACTGGCTCCTGATAAAGGCCTCATCATCAATATAGCCTGACCTTATACACCTTTCGGTTACCTCTCGTATTATCTGATCTAACAGGGCGGGGTCGGCCCGATCTAATTTGCGTTGGGCAAATTTGCGTAATATTGNTTCCAGTCGGCTAGAGGTGCTGGCATAACGGCCTAGATAATGAAAAGCTTTTTTGGTTAGTCTTTTTNTTATCTGCTCTGCAGATGGTCTGGGCGCAGAATTATTGGGATGGTCAGCTGTCATGACACTTACTTCTTTATGCCTCATCAGTGTTTCCAAAAGGTTTCATGCCTGACCTGTGACTTGCGTTTTTTCTGCGGGCACTCTATCTGTCTACCAGAACCTCCATCTNCTTGTCTAACAGGTTTCATCTCTCATGATACGCAGCCCCTATAACTCCTCTCTTGTAAGGCCCGTTCGCATTTCAGGGGTAAACTGGATTGGCGTGAAGACTCTTTACTTAAAGGAAGTGCATCGGTTTTTAAATGTGCCGACTCAGACATTACTTGGACCTGTAGTTACAGCTGTTTTATTTATGATGATATTTTCCGTTGTCGTCGGTGAACGGGTTGTGTTGGGACCCGGTACAAATTTTATCCAGTTTTTGGCACCAGGGCTTGTGATGATGACCGTATTGCAAAATGCGTTTGCCAATACATCATCTTCGATTACCAGCGCCAAGGTTCAGGGCAATATTGTTGATTTGCTGATGCCGCCACTTGGCCCAGGCGAAATTTTGACAGCGATGGTGGCAGCGGCTGTGACCAGAGGAGTGTTGGTTGCCTTTGTTTGTATTGCCACATTCTGGTTCTTTGGTGCGATCATCCCGCCGCAGTCTCTGCTGACAGCTGTACTTTTCTTACTTTTAGGGGCAGCGGTGATGGCAATGGCAGGGCTTATTGCGGGTGTTTGGGCGCAGAAGTTTGATCATCTCTCAGCAATTACAAACTTTGTTGTTCAGCCGCTAGCCTTTCTTTCAGGCACCTTTTATTCGATAGACCGCTTGCCTGCTCCCTTTGATACAATCGCTGGTCTGAACCCTTTTTTCATGATAATAGACGGTTTTCGGTATGGGATGACGGGATTGTTAGAAAGCTATTTGGGAACATCTGTTATCGTGGTGGCAGGCATGACAGTCTTTCTTGCCATTATATGTTTCCGGCTGCTGGCATCTGGTTTTCGTCTAAAAAGCTAGCAGCTTTTCGATAACAGCGGTGAAAAGAAGGGCACGTTCAAGTGACATTAACTGAGGCAAAACCGGCTGCAGATGGCATATTGCCTGTTCAGGAACTCAATGCATGTTTTAAAAAGGGTTTTATCTCTTCAGCGACAGAACTGGCAAGGGATCAGGTCCAGCCGGCCAGTCTTGATCTGCGGCTGGGCAGACGTGCCTGGCGGATACAGGCGTCTTTCCTGCCTGGGATGAAGCAGACTGTTCAGGATAAAATTGAAAAATTCGCGATGTACCCGCTTGATCTCTCAGATGGGGCAGTTCTGGAAACAGGCTGCGTTTACATTGTTGAGTTGCAGGAAAGACTGGCCCTGCCATCAAGTCTGTCCGCATTGGCCAATCCAAAAAGTTCAACCGGCCGCCTTGATGTCTTCACACGTCTGATCACAGATGGGGCGATTGAATTTGAAGCTGTTGCTGCAGGGTATAATGGCCCGCTTTATGCAGAGATATCGCCGCGGACTTTTTCTGTTAAGGTCAGACAAGGTAGCCGCTTGTCCCAGCTTCGTCTGCGCCGTGGCCAGCTGAGCCTTGATGACGCTGCACTTACCTTATTGCAGCAGGCGCATAAAATTGTGCAGTTTGATGATCAAACACAGATTTCCATTCAGGATGGCATTGGTTTGTCTGTAAATCTGACTCCGCAAACAGACACAGAGCTGATTGGCTGGCGCGCGCGCAAACATGCTGGGCTTATTGATGTNGATNTTGTTGGTGGNCAGCCGGCGGCACGNTTCTGGGAAGCAGTGANGCTTTGTGATCTCACCAAAGGAGGGCTGGTGTTAAATCCGGATGANTTTTANATCCTGGCCAGCCGCGAATTTGTAACTGTGCCGCCTGATTATGCTGCTGAAATGCGGGCCTATGACACTCGTGTTGGTGAATTCCGGGCCCATTATGCCGGGTTTTTTGACCCCGGTTTTGGGTGTGATGCCACCGGCGCGCTCCTGACTAGAGCCGTTCTTGAGGTACGATCCCATGATGTGCCTTTCCTGATTGAACAGGGGCAGACCGTCTGTCGACTGGTTTATGAGCCAATGGCAGCTGCACCAAACTATCTTTATGGCGCCGAGGGTTCAGGGTCAAACTATCAGTCCCAGGGACTGAAGCTGGCCAAGCATTTTCACACCTGATCAGCTGTTTTGCGGTTCAGCCAAAAATCTGAATTTACTTGACAGAAACCCTGAATTTTTGGCATAGCTAGCGGCTTTCTTCTGGTAAAAGCTGAGGCACAATAGCATGGCAGATCAAAGCGCATATTCAGACTCAGCGGTAATGCCGACCTATGGGCGGGCAAATCTAAGTTTCGTCCGGGGTCAGGGCAGCTGGCTCTATACCTCGGATGACAAAGCCTATCTGGATTGTGCAACAGGGATTGCCGTTAATATATTTGGTCATAATGATCCCCGCCTGACTGCAGCCTTGCATAAACAGGCTGATAAGCTCTGGCACACGTCAAATCTATACCGGATCCCGGAACAGGAACGTCTTGCCACACGGCTTGCAGGACACGCTAGGCTTGATCATGTATTTTTCTGTAATTCAGGTGCTGAAGCCAATGAAGCCGCTGTGAAAATGGCCCGCCGTTTTAAGAACAGAACCTCCGGTGAGGGATGTTACAAAATCTTATGCGCTGGTGGTTCATTTCATGGCCGTACATTGGCTATGCTGGCTGCCACAGATAAGCCGCTGTTCAGAGACGGATTCGGACCGATGCCGCTGGGATTTGAACATGTGCCTTTTGGTAATCTNAACAGTTTGCGTGATGCGCTGTCAGATGATGTGGCAGCGATTATGGTTGAGCCTGTGCAGGGTGAAGGCGGGGCAAATGCCGCTCCTGAGGGGTATATGCAGGGTGTAAGGGCCGCGGCTGATGAATATGGCTGCTTGCTGATCGCTGACGAGGTGCAGAGCGGTATGGGCCGCACCGGCCACTTATTTGCATATCAGGCCGCTGGTATTCAGCCTGATCTGGTGGTTCTGGCGAAAGGGCTTGGGGGTGGTTTTCCTGTGGGTGCAGTTATCNCCAGACGTGATATNGGCGAGGCAATGGGGCCNGGCAGTCATGGNTCAACCTTTGGNGGCAATCCGCTGGCNATGGCTGTNGCGAATGCTGTTCTTGACGGGCTGGAGGAAGANGGNTTTCTNGNTGCAGTTNGAGAACGCATAGCCANTNTGGATGGTTATCTGACGCAGCTTCAANANGNCTGGCCGGANANAATTATCGAGCTGCGCGGGGCAGGGCTGTTGCGAGGTTTGCGGCTGGGAGATGATATTGCCGTTGGTGAGGTGACAAGAGCCTTGCGGGACAGGTATCTGCTCTGTGTTCCTGCAGCAGATAATGTTCTGCGTCTGCTTCCCCCTCTGACCATAAAAGAGGATGAGCTAGCGATTGCGCAGTCCGCTCTGCAACATTGTTTTTCTGAAGTGGCGGCTGCTTAAGCCGCGGAAGTGCTGAACGAACAAGGATAAACGCCATGTGGCATTTTCTGGATATAAAGGATTTTGACAAGGAACGTTTAAGTGCCTTGCTTGATACCGCCCATGATATGAAATCTGGTCACGATGTGGGGCGGCCGCTTGAGGGTCTTCACATCGGCATGATTTTTGAAAAACCGTCTACTCGGACACGGGTCTCATTTGAGGTGGGGATTTCCCAGCTAGGGGGAACGCCGGTGTTTTTGGCTGCAAGTGATCTGCAGCTGGGCCGGGGCGAAACAGTTGGCGATACAGCCAAGGTTCTGTCCCGTTATCTGGATGGGCTTATGATCAGGGCGATGAAGCACGAGACGCTCACTGAGTTTGTTAAGCATGCAACCGTACCTGTTATCAACGGGCTCACAGATCGATCTCACCCCTGTCAAATACTGGCAGATCTGCAGACGGTGATTGAACATCATGGTAGCCTTAAAAATGAGGTTATTGTCTGGTACGGTGATGGGAATAACGTTGCAAATAGCTGGATAGAAGCAGCTGCCCTTTTTGAGTTTGAATTAAGGCTTGTCGGACCAGAGGCCTACCACCCATCTGCCGAGCTGATTGCCTGGGCGCTGGAAAAAGGGGCCAATATTGTCGTCACAAAAGATGCGCAGGAGGCTACCCGTAACGCCAGCGTGCTGGTCACAGATGTATGGGTATCAATGGGTAATGATAAAGGCACAAGGGTTGAAGATTTAGAGCCGTTTCAGGTCAACCAGACGCTTCTTGAACTTGCTCAGCCAGATGCGCTGTTCCTGCATTGCCTGCCTGCTTTGCGTGGACAGGAAGTCACTGCTGAGGTGATTGATGGCCCACAATCAGTTGTATTCGATGAGGCTGAAAACCGTCTTCACGCACAAAAAGCCATTATGGCCCATATTTTTAAGAATAATTATTAAACAGGGGGCGATAGTGACGGTAGGTATCTGCTCATGATAGGTAAGTCATTTGACCCTGCAACGAGAGCGGCTGCGGATCAAAGCTGTGTTGTCCCCTTCTATCTAACAGGTGAGGTGGCTAGCCAGACAGCACCACTAATCAGAGGTAGGCTTGCGCGTTTGTTTTCTCCGGCAGCATCAATTCTTAACCGCCACGCTTACCCGGATAATGTCAGTGAAGTCTGCGCAGAGATGATAGGTCTTGCAGCCTGCTTGTCCACAACTCTAAAATTTGAGGGTGTTTTCACTGTTCAGGCGAAAGGTGACGGGGCTGTTAAAACTTTGTTTGCAGATGTAACATCAAATGGTCATATACGTTCTTATGCTGCCTTTGATGATCAGCAGGTAGCGCAACTCAATACATCAGGTTCAGCTGTTCTGCCTCGACTGATGGGAGCAGGCCACGTCGCCTTTACAGTTGATCAGGCCGCACCGAATGGGGGTTTTGCCCATCGCTATCAGGGGATTGTTGAACTTGAAGGTCCGCATTTGGGACATTGTGCTGTGACATGGTTCAAAAATTCTGAACAGCTGGCTGCGAATGTGATCACGGTTGCTCAAAAAACAGCCTCAGGGTGGCAGAGTGCGGCTCTATTCCTGCAACAGATAGCTGAAGAGGGTGGTCATGACTTTCTAAAACGGTCCGCAGCATCGCTTGAAGATGAATGGCACACAGCGATGGTATTAATGTCATCTGCACAGAAGGCTGAACTGCTTGATGCAACCTTACGTCCTGATGAACTTTTGTTCCGGTTGTTTCATGCCAACGGACTTCATATTCAGCCCTTTCGCCCGATGTCTGATCATTGCCGATGTTCAGCAGAAAAAGTTGAATCGATGCTGCAGACTTTATCTCCTGAACAGCGCATAGATATGAGTGATGAGACAGGACATTTGGTTGTTAATTGCGAGTTTTGTAAAACAACACGAAGCTATCATAGTCAAGACTTTTCATAAGTTTGGTGGTGAGGCAAAATTAGGCAGATAGCATTCATGTGCAAATGTGATGACTTTTTGCTTCAATTTTTACAAAGCTTTGTTATCATTGTCGACATATTTGGCATAACCGCCCGAGGTGAACTGGAATGATAAACCGCCCTTTGCGAAACAGACGACTTTTTTCCCGTCTGATTTTCGCTGGACTTCTTGTTGTCTTAAATGGATGTGCAAATCCACCTCCTCCTGCACCACCACTGTCAAAATATGACCCTGCAGGCTTTGAATCAATTCGGGTCGATGCTCGCAAGCTGGAAATTATTGAAAACTGGCAGATGCCGATGGAGCCTCCTTTTATCGAGCATACGCTGATGCCCGATCTATCGTCGATGGTGGTGGACTGGGCAAAATATGCATTGGTGCCTGTAGGCGGTTCTGGTGAAGTTGTTCTTGATATTTCACAAGCCAGTGTCCAGGTGACGAATCTGCCGCAGGGTACGGCCCTTTTGGACGTCTTTTCCGATCAGCAAGAAAGTAAAATTCGTGTTGACATTGTAACAAAGCTAATGTGGATACAGCCTGTTGGTGGTAAGCAAGGTATTGTCGACGTTATTGCCTCAACAACCCGCACATTAAGCGAATCCAAGACACCAAATGAACGTCAAATTGCTGTAAGGGAAGTGATGATTGAGGCCGTGAATTTGCTGGATATTGAAGCTCGCAAACAGATTACAAACATCGCTGAAATCATTCGACCATGACCTAATTAACGGCCCCAAAAACGTGGGCTTAGCATGACTAGGACTGTGAAAAGTTCAAGGCGTCCAAGCAGCATTCCTAGACACATAGCCCATTTTGCACCGGCTGGAAGATTGCTGAAGTCACCAGCAGGGCCAATTACATTACCCAGACCTGGACCAACATTTGATATAGAAGTTGCTGCTCCTGATAATGCTGTTTGAAAATCAAGGCCAAACAGCCCTAAAATCATCGTCAGTGCAACAAAACACAATATATAAAGGTAGAAAAACCCCATAACTGCATCCAGCACCGGCTCTGGGACAGGCCGCTTATTGTAATAAGCAATCACAACAGCGTGAGGCCTAAGCAACCGGGCAAGTTGAACCTTAATATTGGCCGCCAGCACTTGAAGCCTGAACATTTTAATTCCGCAGGTGGTAGACCCCGCACACCCGCCGATAAACATACAGATCAGAAGAATAGTTGTTGACGCCCCACCCCACAGTGCAAAGTCAGCTGTGCCATAGCCTGTGCCTGTTAAAACGGAAATGGAGTTAAATGAAGACAGGCGTAGGGCATCTGCCCAGCCATGACCATCTTTGTTTAGGTCAATTGTGATCAGAGTAATTACGGCAGCTATAAGAACCACAAACCATTTAACCTGTGGGTCATTCCACAGTCCTTTCCAGCCACCACGTGCCAGAGCCAGATAGTGCACAAATGGCAGGCTCCCAACGATCATGCCTGCAATAATAATCAACTCAATCAGATGCGAGTCAAATGCACCAACTGAAGATGTTTTTGTTGAATATCCACCTGTTGCCAGTGTTGTCATTGCATGTGCGAGAGCGTCAAATGAGGGCATCCCAGCACCAGCCAGCATAGCTGTCCATAAAATAGTCAGCCCGGTATATATAGCAAAAATGCCACCAGCCAGCTGAGTAGCACGGGGAATAACCTTATCTGCTGTCTCAAATGATTCTGTGCGGAACAACTGCATTCCGCCAACTGACAGCATTGGCAAAACAGCTATGGCCATTACAATGATCCCAATTCCTCCTAACCATTGTAATAAAGCTCTCCAGATTAACAGGCCTGAAGAAGCTTGCTCAATGTCGCTTAGGATCGTTGAACCCGTGGTGGTGATGCCAGATGTAGACTCAAAAACTGAATCAACCACGGACAGTTCAAGGCTTGAGAAGTAAAAAGGCAAAGCGCCGAATAGACCAATCAGGGCCCATGCGCCATTGGTCAGCAAAAATGCCTCTTTTAGGCCAAGATCATTGTCATTGACCTTCCGGTTGGCTAGCCATAGACAGATACCAATAAAGCCGGTGAACAACGATGCAGCAGCAAAAGCATTCCAGTCTAGATTGCCACTGATCAAATCGAAAGACATCGGGATAAGCATGGCAACAGCCAGAATAGATAGTAACAGACCTAAGATTTTGAGAACAGGTGCAGCGTGCATCAGCGTTTTTTCGCCTCATCCTCATGCGCAAGGAATCCCTCATCCGGCATGATTTGCTAGATGTAGCTGAGGTTATAGGCGTGTTTTAACCAAAATGTCCAGTCAAACTATCCAAGCTTAATATGCTGATAGAAACGATCGCGAAGTTCGGTATTATCCTTGAACTGTCCAGTAAACCTGGTGGTAACCATCGACACGCTGGGCTTCTTAACGCCTCTTGTCGTCATGCATTGATGTTGTGCGTCAACAAGGATAGCAACGCCTTTTGGCTTCAATGCATTCTGAATCGCATTCGCGACTTGTGCTGTCATTGTTTCCTGTGTTTGCAAGCGTCTGCCAAAGCTGTCCAGAACACGGGCCAGCTTGGATATGCCAACAACACGGCGATCGGGTAGGTAGGCAATATGCGCCTGCCCCAAAATGGGAACCATATGATGCTCACAATGGGACTGCAGATCAATACCGCGTAACATCACCATATCATCNTAGCCTTCGACCTCTTCGAAGGTCCGGGCCAGCATATCCTCAGGGTCTTCTTGATAGCCGGAAAAAAATTCTTCATAAGCTCTGGCAACACGGGCAGGTGTGTCCACTAACCCCTCGCGCGACGGATCATCCCCTGCCCAGCGCAGCAGCAGTTCCACAGCCTTTTCGGCGTCTTCCCTGCTTGGTCGGTGTCCTGCTGTTTCCGACTGAGATTCAATGCTGCTCTCTCTTTCNAGTGTAGTACTGTCATATGGTGTCATGACTCAAATCCGATCCTTATTCATTTTTGTGACAAATGTCATTTATGCAATCAAGGGATGGGTACCCCACCACCTGCTGCCTCATTCATCTAATCTTTCATACGCTAAATGCTGTTATGAAGATCAGACAATTCTAACTTGTATCTAAGCCCCTTTATTAATCCGGCAGACATAAAGTGTAAAAACTAGTGACCTAAAAGAAGCTTGATGCATTGACAGAATTTCTGAACGCAGACACTCCTTTAGCATAGAATGCGGGTGCAGATCAGTTGGTAGAACATGAGCTCTACAAGCTAAAAGTTCGCAGGTTCGAACCCCGTCGCCCGCTCCATTGCGTCTGGCTTATTCGTGTGAGAGTGCACCAACGGGTTCGCCAAGCTGTATCAACCTCAATGTCGCATAAATTGGTTGAAATCTTTTTTTACCCTCTGTATAAAGCGCGCATAATCGGTAAGTAGGTCTATATCGGTGCCTAATCGGCATTTTTCCCGGTAAAAAATAGACATGATGGGCAACAAAGAGTTGAAACAGCCCTATAAATAATGAGTCGCACTTAGCCGGTGTCCCTGGTCAGGTTTGGTTAAGGAGGATGTTTCAAACAAGGACATTAAAAACAGTTTACAGAGAATACATTCATAAATGGAGTGATATTTATGACGAAGACAACACTTTCAGGTCAAAAAATTGCAATCATGATTGCCACCGGATTTGAAGAAAAGAATTTTGTTGAAATTCAGAAAATGCTGATTGGACAGAACGCACAGATGAAAGTGATTTCTGCGTCTACAGGACTAGTAAAGGGCCGTACAGGGACACAGCTAGGCATGTCTTACCCTGTTGATTCCCAGCTCTCAGAAACGCTCGCAGTTGATTATGACGCCCTAATCATCCCGTCTGGTGAAATGCATCTTGAGACATTGGCTGAAGAATTACATGCTGCACGTATTATCAAGGCGTTTTTGCGAGAAAATATGCCTGTATTGGTTCAGGGCGATGCGCTGAACCTGATAAGTGAGATAGATACAGCCATTCAGACGGAACTTATACGCGATAAGGGTGAGACAGGTCGTCATAACCGCCTGTTGTGGGTAGATGATGAGACGTCAACCGCAACTATAACGCGTGATTTTGTGGCTGTCTGCCTTGAAGAACAGAATGATGACAGCGCAGCTGCCTAAGGGGCCTTTCAGGTTAGCCTGACTGACTGGGAATAAAATAACAGCAGGATACAACAAAAATGACGTTGCCTTCACCCTGCATAAGTATTTGTCAGATTGACCCGGTAACCGGAAATTGTCTGGGCTGTTATCGCAGCCGCCAGGAGATTGCTAGGTGGCCGGCAATGAGTACAGATGAGCAAGCTGAACTCCTGCAAGCACTTAAACAGCGCCGATCTGAAAAAACAGGTCTTCTCCCTAGACGGATACGGCGTCGTCAGCAGAAATAGCGACGCATAGTCCCCCACAGCCTATCAGAATAAGACTGAGATATGAGACAAACATTTGAACAGATATCCGCAACAAGAGACTGGTTGTTGGCAGATGGCGCAACAGGAACAAATTTGTTTCATGCGGGGCTTGAAACCGGTTATCCGCCAGAACTATGGAATGTTGAATACCCTGACCGTGTCACCACCTTACATGCTAGCTTCATTGCGGCCGGAGCTGATATTATTTTGACCAATTCTTTTGGCGGTACATCGTTTCGCTTAAAGCTGCATCAGGCTGAGAATAGCGTGAATGCGCTGAATTTGGCCGCTGCACGACTGGCCCGCCAGGCGGCAGATGTGGCGGTTAAGCCAGTTCTAGTTGCTGGGTCCATGGGGCCGACAGGGGAGCTGTTCCAGCCCCTTGGAGCATTAACAGCTGACGCTGCTGAACAGGCTTTTGCTCAACAGGCCTTCGCTCTGGCTGAGGGTGGAGCAGATCTGCTGTGGATTGAAACCATGTCATCACTGGAAGAAGTTGAGGCTGCTGTCAAAGGAGCGCGGCGGACAAATCTGCCTGTCGCAGCGACAATGACCTTTGATACGGCTGGACGGACCATGATGGGGGTCACACCAGCTGCATATACTGAATTTGCAACATCACTTGGTCTTGATGCCTTTGGGGCTAATTGTGGGATCGGTCCGGCTGAGCTTCTGGATTCTGTGCATAAATTTAAACATAGAGAAAAAAAACCAGCCGTCATCGCTAAAGGCAATTGTGGCATTCCTGTTTTTGTTGATGGGAAGGTTAAATATCATGGCACGCCTGAACTGATGGCTAATTACGCAGTTCTTGCCCGTGATTTAGGGGTAAAAATCATCGGTGGCTGCTGTGGGACCAGTCCTGAACATGTCCGGGCGATGGCACAGGCTTTGAACCAGACCCCTTCGGCAAGTCCGGCAACGCTTGCAGAAATTGAAGCGAAGCTGGGTAAACCTTGGAAAGATTTGCCTCACAGAGCCGAAGATGGGCAGAGCAGACCCCGCCGCAAACGTCGGCAGGGCTGAAGACGATAGAGCCTTAAGCCAGACTAAAGCTTGCAGTTTGGGAGTTTTGATGCATACTGCGGCAGGATTTTACCTCGGTGGTTTTTCAAGTGATGGAGACAGAGATGTTGCACCCTTATCGATCACATCATTGTGAGGCTTTAAGGTCCACAGATATTGGTCAGACCGTCAGATTATCCGGGTGGATCCATCGCAAACGTGATCATGGCGGTGTTGTGTTTATTGANNTGCGNGATCATTACGGGCTGACACAATGTGTGACGGACAGCACTGATGCAGTCTTTGCCAAAGCTGAGGATGTGCGTAATGAGACNGTTGTGACCATTACTGGCAAAGTCAGGGCTCGTTCAGAAGATACAGTCAATGCCAATCTCCCCACAGGAGAGATTGAGNTTCATATAGAGGATTTCATCATTCAGTCTGTTGCTGAAACATTGCCTCTGCAGGTCAATTCTGATGAGGATTCTGGTGAAGAGGTAAGGCTCAGATACCGCTATCTTGATCTGCGCCGTGGCCGACCGCACGGGAATATAATGCTTCGTGCGCAGATAATTCAGTCTATACGCCAGCGTATGGTTGCTCAAGGCTTTACAGAGTTTCAAACACCAATTCTGACAGCCTCATCACCAGAAGGAGCACGTGATTTTCTCGTGCCCGCAAGGCTGCATCCTGGTAAATTCTACGCCTTGCCGCAGGCACCTCAGCAATTCAAACAGCTCATAATGGTCTCTGGCTTTGACCGTTATTTTCAGATTGCCCCCTGTTTCCGTGACGAAGACAGCCGCGCTGACCGTAGCCCAGGTGAATTTTACCAGCTTGATCTTGAGATGAGTTTTGTTGAACAGAAAGATATATTTGCTGCCNTTGAACCTGTTATTTGGGGTGTNTTTGAAGAGTTTTCAGACAAGCAGATCGANCCGGACTTCATACACATCCCATTTGATGAGGCGATTCTGAAATATGGCTCAGACAAGCCTGATTTGCGGATTCCGATCGAAATCGCTGATGTTACTGATATTTTTGACNGTTCTGGTTTTTCTATTTTTGCCAAAAATATTGAGAAAGGGGCGGTGGTTCGCGCTGTACCAGGGCCGGGATGTGGTAGCCGGGCGATTGCGGACAGAATGAACAGTTGGGCGCAAGGTGAAGGCGCACCAGGCATGGGCTATATAATTTATGGAGAAGGTGAAGCCCGTGGTCCGGTGGCGAAGGCGCTTGGAGCCGAAAAAGCTGAAGAAATTCGCACCCGTTTAGGGTTAGGCGATGGTGATTCAGCNTTTTTTGCCTGCGCACCTGCGAGTGAAGCAGCCAATCTCGCCGGAAAGGCNCGAGTGCGGATTGGGNTGGAGCAAAATCTGATTGATTATAACAGCTTTAAATTCTGCTGGATCGTTGATTTCCCGATGTTTGAACTGGATGAGGCAACAGGGAAAATTCAATTTTCGCATAACCCATTTTCAATGCCACAAGGCGGGCTTGATGCTCTGCATACACAAGACCCGCTTACAATTAAAGCTTGGCAGTATGACCTGGTCTGCAACGGGGTCGAACTGTCAAGTGGGGCAATCCGGAACCATTTACCAGAGGTAATGTATAAGGCTTTTGACATTGCCGGCTATGGGCCGGAAGTGGTTGATGAACAGTTCGCAGGCATGATTAANGCTTTTAAATTTGGTGCTCCGCCNCATGGTGGNATTGCTCCGGGCATTGACCGGATAGTGATGCTGATTGCTAACGAGCCCAATATCCGTGAGGTGATTATGTTCCCTATGAATGGCAAGGCTGAAGATTTAATGATGAACGCCCCATCTGAGGTTGATGAGATNGCNCTGCGTGAGCTGCATATCCGGCCTCAATTGCCCCGAAAACCTTAAATTGGCNGTTTAAATTTAAGGANTNCATTCATTACTGTGCCTGCAGCCTNTGTGTAACAATCAANACTACACTNAGTAGCAGCACTGCCCCGGCCTGATGCAGTGCTCCGGCCCAGANGGGGACGCCAAGCAGTAATGTGGTCAGTCCAAGCAGGAACTGAATAATAACAGACACTGCCATGATGTGGACAAGACTCCCCATCCCTTTTCGCAGACCAGACACCCACAAACCTGATACAGCCAACACAGCCAGCACCGCTATCCAGCGATGATGGAACTGGGCTGAAGCCGGATTGTCAAACGGATCAGAAAGGCCATTTTCCCCATATTCAACGGGGACCAGCCCATCGCCCATCAAGGGGTATTCATTGTAGAGAAGACCGGCGTCCATGCCGGCGACAAAGGCTCCGGCAATAATAGTTAGCGCTACCAGCAGCAAGGCAGCTGCGGCACGGCCAGATGGCCGCTTTGACCGTCCAAAACGCAGATTTAAGGCTGTCCACAGCAATAGTAGTAGAATGAGCAGCGCCATGCTCAGATGGATTGCTAGCCGGTATTGTGAGACAGCGGGATTATCCACCAAACCAGAAGTGACCATCCACCAGCCAATAATTCCCTGGACGCTGCCTAGCGCAAGTATACCTAAAAGTGGTAGGCTGTAACCCTGAGGGATCCGCCCCGCAAGCCAGAAAAACAGTAAAGGGATCCCAAAGGCTAGTCCCAGGATACGACCCCAAACTCGATGAACATATTCCCAGAAGAAAATCACCTTAAACCCAGCCAGATTCATATCGATATTGACTTGTTGAAATTCAGGTGAGGCTTGATAGAGCTTAAAAATCCGCATCCACTCGACTTCTGTCAGAGGGGGCAAAATGCCTATAATAGGTCGCCATTCAACCATAGACAGTCCGCTGCCTGTAAGACGCGTGACACCGCCAATCACCACCATGATGGCAACCAGACCGGACATGCCAAACAGCCACCAGACCAGAGCGGGGTCGTAGTCGTAGGGAGGTTGGGTGGAGAGCGGTGATGGCATATAATACTCGCCTTAACTGATTAGAAGTGATGTTCCTACTCTAAACTTTATTGCGATGAAAGCTTAAACAAAGCTAAAGCGATGTTTTGCCGCAATCTGGTAAGGGGCTGCTTTTAATGTCCGTTAATATCGAGGATTTTAAAATTTTAAATTTTTTTTTCTTATTATCTTGACTCTTTTCGGCAAACTCCCCACCTAGTGCGAGAGCAAATGCTAGCACTCTCCTCTAAAGAGTGCTAGTGAGGAGCAAAACGCAAAAATTGTTTTGGAAAAGTTTGGAGAAAAAAGCATGAAATTCCGGCCGCTTCACGACCGTGTTCTTGTTGAACGCGAAGAATCAGACGAAAAATCAGCTGGTGGGATTATTATCCCTGACACAGCAAAAGAGAAGCCAATGCAGGGCAAGATTATTGCCGTTGGTTCGGGCAGCAAGGATGAGCAGGGCAAGGTAACGCCACTGGATGTGAAAGCTGGCGATACAGTACTGTTTGGAAAATGGTCAGGTACCGAGATCAAGTTAGACGGCGCTGATTATATTATAATGAAAGAATCGGACATTATGGGAATTGTTGGCTGAATAGCCGGAATGAACCCGCAATAATAACCAATGCAAAAAGGAAGATAAAGAAATGGCTGCAAAAGAAGTAAAATTTGGTTCTGATGCGCGTGCACGTATGATGGAAGGGGTCGATACCCTCGCCAATGCTGTGAAGGTGACACTTGGCCCTAAAGGTCGAAATGTTGTTTTGGAAAAAGCATTTGGCGCACCCCGCATTACAAAAGATGGCGTGACAGTTGCAAAGGACATTGATCTGTCAGACAAATTTCAAAATATGGGCGCTCAGATGGTCCGTGAAGTTGCCTCAAAAGCAAATGATGCTGCTGGTGATGGCACNACAACAGCGACTGTCTTAGCTCAAGCGATCGCCCATGAAGGTTCGAAGTCAGTTGCTGCTGGCATGAACCCGATGGATTTGAAGCGAGGNATCGATATAGCTGTTGACGCAGTTGTAGCATCTCTNGAAAAACAGTCTAAAAAGATTACTACTTCTGATGAGGTGGCTCAGGTTGGTACAATCTCCGCCAACGGTGAATCAGATATTGGCAAGATGATTTCCGAGGCCATGGAACGTGTTGGCAATGAAGGTGTGATTACTGTTGAAGAAGCAAAAAGTTTGGACACAGAGTTGGATGTTGTTGAAGGCATGCAGTTCGACCGTGGTTATCTATCACCTTACTTTGTGACAGATGCGGAAAAGATGCGGGCTACATTGGAAGACCCATATATCCTGTTGCATGAAAAGAAGTTATCAAATCTTCAGGACATGCTGCCGATATTGGAAAAGGTTGTCCAGTCTGGTCGACCATTGCTTATCATTGCAGAGGATATAGAAGGTGAGGCATTGGCAACACTGGTTGTGAACCGTTTGCGCGGCGGCCTAAAAGTTGCTGCTGTAAAGGCTCCTGGTTTCGGAGACCGCCGGAAAGCTATGATGGAAGATATTGCAATCTTGACAAACGGGTCTGTAATTTCTGAAGAAATCGGCATCAAGTTGGATAGCGTGACTCTGGATATGCTTGGGACAGCAAAGCGTGTTGAAATAACTAAGGAAGAAACCACCATCGTTGATGGAGCAGGCGCTAAAGGCGATATTGAAGCGCGTTGTAACCAGATTCGTGCTCAAGCTGATGAAACAACATCAGACTATGATCGTGAAAAATTGCAGGAGCGTCTGGCCAAATTAGCTGGCGGAGTTGCGGTCATTCGTGTTGGTGGAGCAACTGAAGTTGAAGTTAAAGAACGCAAAGATCGAGTTGATGATGCGATGCATGCAACTCGTGCCGCTGTTCAGGAAGGTATTGTTCCTGGTGGAGGCGCAGCGCTTGTGAAAGCGATTGCAAGCCTTGACGGTTTAAAGCCAGCAAATGGTGACCAAGAAGTTGGTATCAATATCATTCGTCAGGCTATCCAGGCGCCTGCTCGTCAGATTGCCATCAACGCAGGTGATGAAGGTGCTGTGATTGTTGGCAAGCTTATGGAAAGCAAAGACGCTAAAGTTGGATATAACGCTCAGACAGGTACCTTTGAGGACCTTATTAAAGCTGGTGTTATTGACCCAACTAAAGTGGTTCGCTCAGCTCTCCAGAACGCAGGTTCTGTTGCCGGTCTTTTGATCACAACGGAAGCTATGGTTGGAGAAAAGGAAGAGGCTAAGCCAGCAGCACCTGCAGCTCCCGATATGGGCGGCATGGGTGGCATGGGTGGCATGGGTGGTTTCTAAGCTTCTATGCTGATTGCAAAACTTTCACAATTAAGCCGGGTGGTTTATCACCCGGCTTTTTTACACTTCGCTCAAAAAAACTTTTGTTTCTGCAATAACTTCGGCTAAACCGCAACGCACGATCTCAACATTTTTTGGAAAAGCAGTGGCTAGCCTAGTCGGCATACGGTTATCTAACATCACAAACACGCCTTTATCATCTGCGCGTCTGATCAGTCGGCCAAACGCCTGGCGAAGTCTCATCCTAGTAATTCTGTCTGTCCAAGCATCACGTCCCTGCCAAGCTGATCTGGCACGGAATAGCATATCCGGGCGAGGCCAGGGCACGCGTTCATAAATCATCATCCGCAGAGCATCCCCAGGCACGTCTACACCATCACGTACAGCATCTGTGCCTATAAGTGCAGAGCGTCTGTCTTCACGGAAAAGTTGAAGCAGTGTTTGCAGGTTCATTCTGTCCATATGTTGGGCATAAAGTGGGATATCTGCCTCTGCCAGTCGGTGGGTGAGGTCTGGCCAGGTTGCTCGAAGTCGCTGAATAGAGGTAAACAGCCCCAGAGCACCGCCCTCAGCAGCCACCATCAACGCAGCCATTGCCGCAGCGACACCCTCAGTTCGATCTCTGACCACATCATTAACAATAAAAATACGGGCCTGACGCGCATAGTTAAATGGAGAATGGTGTTCACTTAATAAAGCAGGTTGGTCAATATGGGCTGCGCCTGATACCAGCTTTGCAGCGGCCCACCCTCGGTGTTCTCCTGTGTCATCTGGCTGTGCGGTCTCATCCTTTAAGGTAGCAGATGTAATGGCGNNTCCATGGGCAGTATTTANTACCTGTTGGGAAAACGGTAAGGTTGGGTCAAGCCAATGCCGCAACAGCCCGAGATCAATATCTTNACTATCGCGCCTGTCTATCTGCATCCAGTCGATAAATCCGTCACGCCCGTTTCCAGTCAGATCATCCAACATCACCAACCAAGAAGCGANAGGCCCTGATGCGCGTCGCATAAGACTGCGNGCGGCGCCTTCAATTCGAGTCCGGGTCTGGCTGTCCAGATTTTCCGCTTCATCATCTAATAGACTCTGCAGATATTTTGCTAGCTGAATCAATGGGNCTGACAGCTGGTCAAGGCTATTCTTAAATTCTAGCCCAGCTTTGATAACTGCTTCAGGTGCTGGATACAACTCCGCTTGCAAATCATACAGGCTGTCTGGGCTGGAAACGCGTGAATAGACAGCCTCTCGGACTGTAGCGAAAAAAACTTCTGCTGGTCCAGCTGGGCTTGCTTCATTAAGACGTTTACGCCAGCCTGTTCCGGGAAGGATGCGAGCTGCCTCACTAGCTTCATCAAGGGCAGCGAGCGCGGACTCATCACCAGAGATTAGTTCTGCCAAACGTTTTTCCAAGCCACGAGCGCGACCACGACGGCCATCCTCAGCTCCTCGTACCCAGCGGCGCAGTTCAGCAGTTTCACCAGCTGTCAGAGCAGCGGCAAATGCGCTGTCAGCAGCGTCAAAGACGTTGTGGCCTTCATCAAAAATATAGCGGGTTGGTGAGAATTTATCTTCCATACCGCCCAAAGTTGCCTGAACCATAACTAGGGCGTGATTGGCAATCACAATATCCGCTTGCCGTGCTGCGCGGATGGATTTTTCAACAAAACATTTATGATAATGCAGACAGGCAGAATGGATGCATTCGCCGCGTCTGTCCGCTAGGCCCAGGCTGTTCCGTGTACCAATAAGGTCAATTAACCATGCTGGAAAACTGCTGCCAGTTAAATCACCATCTGGACTGGCAGAGGCCCAGCGGGCCATAAGCCCCAGTGCCACAGCATCTGCGGGCTGGCCAGGCAAACGCAAGAGCGCTTCCTCTATATTCAGCAGACACAGATAATTCTCACGCCCCTTTCGAATTACTACTTTTTTTCCACCGGTTTCACTGCGATCATGCAGTCGGGACAGCTCATCAGCAATTTGATGCTGCAGTGTTCGGGTATAGGTTGATACCCAAACAGCAGCCTTATTGGCTTCTGCCCATAAGGTGGCTGGGGCCAGATAGCCTAGTGTTTTACCTGTGCCGGTTCCAGCTTCAGCCAGTAATAATACAGGTCCAGATGTGCTGTCCGGGCTGGCGAAGACAGAAGCTAGGGCAGCTGCATAATCAGACTGGGATTTACGTGTCTCCGCTGTCTGTCCCAACATATCCCGCAGCCGTTTACGCGATGCATCAGGCAAGATCGGACTTATGCCTGGTTCACCGCGTGGCGGTGTCTCGTCAATCTCATCTAAATCAACCCAGATCGCAGCATTGCGCCCATCTGGGGGGCCTTCAGGCCCGGAAACAGCCCCAAGACCAGCCATCACCGGGCCGGTCCATTGCCAGCCGCCCCGTCCCATCATATCTGCAAGNCNGGCCAGTTTNTGCTTCACCTTATCTGGTTGANCAGCTAGCTCNTCTANCAGCTTTTGTGCGGCATGAAAGANGGTCAGCGNCTTATCTTCTGNTGAAACAGGTANGGNTAGNCCCAGCCNNGCNGCCAANCCAGCAGGTGTNGGAAGACAAAANTGAGCAGGCCGAACAAAGGCAAACAGTTCCAGNACATCCNCNGCTTTCGGNAATTCTGCCTGCAGCNGNGCTTCGCTCCATTTGCGGTGGCAGATCAGATAACGCTGTTGCTGGGTAAACTCTGCTGCAACGCCTCTGTCTTTGCGTGTNATCTCACCATCNCCTGAGATGATGACTACATCANTANAATCAGGAAACAGAGCGGAAAANACGCTCANNTCTAAGGGAGTATTCATGGGCTGCACTATAACCAGCACAGTCAAATTTGCCCAGCTTTTATGCNGGCAGGGACTTGACCAGACNTAGCTGACCNCTTATCACCTNNTTCANGCANTNTGGNTAGNTTCGNANGANTGGATTANGNANANATCTGTGCTGCAATAGCCCATGCCGAAACATGATTAAAATAGGCTCATTTCTTCCGTGTCCGCAGAACAACTTAGATCACTTGCTGAAGATGCCAAGGCATGGCCTTTTGCTGAAGCCCGAGCTCTT
>PADU01000029.1 GCA_002700485.1 SAR116 cluster bacterium
AAAAAGATATTTTCGTAAGTTAATTTTGCTCTTAATGCAGGTGAGATTAAAAACAAATCTGGTTTATCTATTCTTTTTTTTAGTTCCTTAGAAATAACTCTACAAGAATTAAGACCTCTGTTGTTCAAACCCCTTTGAAGGTCATCAACATTGCCACTCCAATCAGATTTAGCATGACGTATTAAGATTAATTTAGACATTAAAATTTAACCCCTAACAGCCGCTACTAGGCCACCTGCTGCTGCCAGAAAGCTGACGCTGGTCTTCCAGCGTCTCTTCGGGCCGTCTTCTATAGCCATACACTACATGTAATTACTGATTTTGTGTCTTACAAGGTGGGGTGTCTTCCACAGTGTAAGGGTCTGACAGAAAGGGAGGAGTGGCGGTTAAATCTGGCACAAGAAGTAAGACAGATGAAGTGCGTAAACACTGCTTTATCTTCTGATTACGAGCCTGTTATAACATCTGTAAGCCGTTGGCCTTAAATGGTTTACCACTGGTTCGGAGTGCATCGCTTGTTGCTGCACGTAGAACTGGGGGTGTAGGGGTCGTGGGTTCGAATCCCGCTACTCCGACCAATAAAATTAATAGCTCATTCAATAACTGATGCTGCGTAATGACGTGTTGATGTGTTTCTCCACATCGGTTATGGCAAACTCATTGAAAACATAGCTACAGAAACTGCGCGTAAGGCGATCAATTCAGCAATTGGAATGATATTTGTAATTCTCACCACCGTGTACATGGTATAATAAAAGTGGTCAAACATGCACAAACAGTTCTGGAGATTATTTAGGTATATTTTGTCAGTCGGAGCGAAAACTGCCCTGAATATTGAGTTTCATTTGCTCTAACTTTTGTTCTACTGTTTTATTCGTTTCTTTTTGGGTTTTTACAAGATTCAAAATCACTTCAATCTGTTTTGCTAATTCAACACTTTGATTATTTGAATCCTCTAGTCGGAGTTGCACCTTTCGCAGAATAGCGGCTAATAGAGGAGCCTCCTCTTGAAGTGAAGTGATGTGTGCTTTTGGAATTAGATGAGCTGAAGCTCCACTTTCTCCTGCTTTTGCAGCAACGGACCGCTTTTTGTTCAAAAGGAGTGAGCTCTCACCAAATATTTCTTTTTCATATAGCGTATTTAGCTTCAGGCCTTTACGGCTGTAAATATCCACTGAACCTTTCACTATGAGAAAAGCGTGAAAAGAAGGTGTGTCATAGTCGTAAATGAGTTGTCCTGGAGACCAATGCTTTAAATCCAGTATTTTTTTTTCTGAGGGCAAATCCGACATAACTGAAATAAGAAAAGAAATGAAAATTAATACTGAAAGGTAGCTTAACCTTTCAAATACGTAATTAGTAGTAAAAAATGCAGTAGCGAAAGGNGTGCTGAAAAAGCTACTCTGCACGACCATAAAATGCTTCTTTTAGAACGGTCTTTAATGTTCAATTTGATTTTATTTTTGTTAGTCTAAATTGCAATGTTTTATGCCAACATGCTGTTTTTACGATGATTTCTAATGACATCATTTTGCGGAGTAAAAATGCTGTTTTCAAAGCCTTTTGTAAGTGAGTGATTTCAAATTATATTATGGGATAATGAATATTTATGTATAACTATTTTGGTTAGATTGTTTTGAAAAAGTTTTGAAATGAGCCGATCTAAAATTGGGGCACATCTCACATCAGCTCTATTTCCTGCTGCNGGCCTTTACCTTTGNTGGTGGTTGCTTGACGAATTAGGTGAGCTGGTTGCTGGCATCGCCTTTGTGGTTCTGTGTGTAAATTATTTTTGCATNATGCGTAATTTAAAAAAATCTGGAGAATGAAATTTGGTTTGTTTGAGTTCTCTGTATTTGATGGATCATTTCACCCAAGTTGAATAACGCTTGCGTTGACCTTCAATATCAGTCTTCATAAATTCAGAGAAAACAGTTGCCAGACCACTGAACGCTGCCCGGTTTTGTTTCATGACGGCATCAAGAGGAATAACGATATCGCCATCTTTGCGCAGGTAAGGCTTTTCATAATTTGGATAGGTCTCTATTAGCTTGTATAGAGCTTTCATTAGTTGTTTTTCCTGCTCTGCATTTTCTGCAGCAGTCTTTTTTTTCTCTCTCATATATTCGGACATGTTTGCCTNCATATTATAATCACAGAACTATGATAAGTGACCTGAAGGCTGCCATTCAAGAGCTGCCTTTCTGAATTTTTTCTTGAGCAGTGCAAAAATTGCACCGTAGATAGACAGATTCAGCAGTTTTTTTCACGAAACGCCTAGCATAGCTTAACGCTATTGTATAAGCGTAGAAGTAAATTATGACCTTTATTTTAATCTCTGACCTCGATGGCACCCTTTTAGGGCATCATGATTTCGACTTCGATTTGATCAAGTCGGACATTATAAACTTGCTAGACTCTGGTCATTTGCTTGTGCTCGCTTCAAGTAAAACAAAAGTTGAAATCAAAGGTTTTTGCGATGCACTTGGTCGCAATGTGCCGTTCATCTATGAAAATGGCGCTGGTGTCGAGAATTTTTGCCTGATTAACGGATGTGAGGCGCCACTAAATTCACACCAAAATCCCAAAGCTATCCGAACTGATGCGCTGTTATCGGTCTGGGAAAGATATATTCCGCTTGGCTTGAAATCTCGATGTCATTTTATAAAGGATATGGACAGAGGTGACCAGCAAGCTCTCCTTGGCCTCGGGGCAACGGCTTTGGACAGGGCTATGAAACGGTCGTTTTCTTTGCCCTTTACCTTTTCCGGACCTGTCTCAGATGTGCAGAAATTGAAATATCTCGCTAAAAAGGCTGGGTTATCTGTACAACAAGGCGGGCGTGTCTACAATTTATCTGGATGCCATGACAAAGCAGACTATTTGCCTGAAATTCGTAAATGGGCATCAAAGGCGAAAGACACGCCTGTGCTGATTGTTTTAGGCGATAGCAAGAATGATATCGAGATGTTGAAACAGGCCGACGTTTCCTGTGTCATTCCCAACGAGAATGGTGACTACTTGAGTATCGGCAATGGCAATTACCCAACAATTATTGCCCCGCGCGCCGCACCTTTGGGTTGGCTAGATGCAGTCATGGAGGCCCTGTCCCTGTTTCCTGTTAAAGAAGGAGTAAACTATGGGTGACTTTGCACAAAACGGATTTGTGACTACCCTTCACAATTTTGGAACTAAATCACTTCAACAGTTTGAAGAGGAACTGAAAANATTTTCAGGGTACCGGCCAATGGAGCTTATTCTGCCCAGTTTATATTCAGAGCTTGAAGGGCCAGCCTTGAGACATATTGTCGANCAGATTAGCCAAGTTGATTACATCAGTCACGTGATTATCGGCTTGGACAAGGCAGATAAGGAACAGTTCCTCCATGCCTCTCATTTTTTCAGCAAGCTCAACAAACCATTTTCTCTTCTGTGGAATGATGGCCCGCNGCTGCGCGCTATTCATGATGAGTTGGAAGACATGCAGCTCGCCCCNACTGAATTGGGNAAAGGGCGAAATGTTTGGTATTGCATTGGACTTGCCCATGCGCGCGGTAAGGCTGAAGCCTTAGCCCTCCATGATTGTGATATAACTACTTATGACCGTTCACTCCTAGCACGTCTGTTCTATCCAATTGCAAATCCAAATTTCCAGTTTGAATTCTGCAAAGGTTATTACGCACGTGTAGCAGACGGGAAGATGAACGGCAGGGTCTCGCGCTTGTTAGTCAAACCGCTACTTTTGGCAATGGAAAAAGTTCTAGGGCCCAGTGATTACATAAATTTTATGAAAAGCTTCAGATATCCACTTGCGGGTGAATTCTCCTTTCGTCGTTCCTTAATCCCCGAGCTGAGAATTCCCTCTGATTGGGGCCTAGAAGTTGGCATTCTATCTGAAATGCAGCGAAATCAGGCTAGCAATAGAATTTGTCAGGTTGATATTGCAGATACATACGATCATAAGCATCAGGACCTGTCCATAGATGACAGGTCGAAAGGATTATCGAGAATGTCAGTAGATATTTCAAAGGTGATTATTCGTAAACTGGCAACGCAGGGATATTGTTTTGGACCTGAAACCATCCGGACAATAAAGGCAACCTATTACAGGCAGGCCCTTGATATGATGAGTTTTCATCAGGCAGATGCCGCACTTAATGGATTAGCCTATGACATGCATAAAGAAGAGGAGGCCATTGAATTATTTGCTGAAAATATAATGAGAGCAGGTCAAGATTACAATTACTCTCCGATGGAAACACCCTTTATACCCTCTTGGGCGCGTGTCCTGTCAGCTGTTCCAGATATAGGTAATCGTCTAAGGCGAGCTGTCGAGACAGATAATCAGAAATTAAAGACTGCTGCCTGAACCTAAGGCGCGCCATTTCAGACTAATAGTTTTCACTGTTATTGACAGTGCTTAGTGTTGATGAGTGGGGCAAACCGTGATAGCCAGCAACTGGTCCAAAGAATAAATTCGGAATGTTGCGTTCGTTTATAAAGAAACCTCCAGTAAATGAGCAGGGGTTTTACCCTTTATTGCACAGGTCAATACGATGGACGTTCCCGACAACTTCACCATCTGACACCCTCTTGTTCAGGATTTTTCTGTATAGTGAGGTGCTGTTTAGAATAACATCCCAGCATGCGCTAATTAAGAGAGGAAGTCAAACTTTTAAAGCTTTTATCCGTTTTGAGTGGCACGCAGTTTGCATGTTANAAACAGTGGTCCAAACATGGATGGAGAGGGAAATGGCTGAAAAATTGGGTTCAGAATATATTGTTGATATTATTGAAGCTACTNTTAGGGTCCTTGTTGGCACAGGCCTTTCACGTGAACAGGCATTACAGGTGATGTTAAGCCAGTTGGCTGTCCAGGTCTCGCCAGAGGTTATGAAAATGGCTGTGTGCGTCAGTGAAAAATATGCTGCTGCATTTAATGAAGGTGACTGGGACCCGAATAGTTCGAGCCATAAATCAACAAAATTTGGGACAACCAAACACCCNTTTGCCTATCTTTAGGCTGGAACCTCTTTATAAGGNTACTTGACAACATTAAACAGAAAGGGCGACCCTGACCCCGTGNANATGGGGGCGCGCATGTCATCTGTAAAGGCGTTGTTATTCGATGTATTCGGGACGGTTGTAGACTGGCGGACCCGTATCACTGCCGAATTTGATAAGCTTGCCAAAATCCATGATATTAAACTTGTGTCCAGCCGTCTAGCTGACGAATGGCGGGCACAATATCAGCCATCTATGGAAGCGATCCGAAACGGAAAGCGGCCATTTGTGCGTCTTGATGTCCTTCATGCAGAAAATCTGGATCAAGTTTTGGGTGGCAATGATTTGACTGTCTTTAGCGAAGCCGAAAGGGTCCGCCTTGTTAAGGCATGGCATCGACTGGAGGGCTGGCCTGATGTATCGGACGGTTTGCAAAGATTAAAAAAGAATTTCATCATTGCGCCTCAATCAAACGGAAACATCTCGCTGCTGGTGAATATGGCAAAGGCCGCCAATCTGCCGTGGGATGTGATTCTTGGGGCGGAAATTGTTCAGACTTATAANCCNCGTCCTGAAGCTTATGAAAGGGCCTGTGATGCTCTGGGACTGACAACTGCGAACTGTATGATGGTTGCAGCGCACAATGACGATTTACTGGCTGCCAGAAACACAGGCATGAAAACAGCCTTTATTGTGCGTGACACTGAACATGGACCGCATCAGACTAAAGATCTCAAACCAGAATCAGACTGGGATATATGTGCTAAAAACTTTTTAGAATTGGCTGATAAGCTGGGCTGTTAAACAGTGTATCTTCTTTTATTTATACAGAGGGATTGATCAAAGTCTGAAGTAAGGGTTTAATTTTATGTTTTCAGTTTTTCTCCAGAACTTAGTACTAATTTNAGTCACTTTATTTATTTTTTTTAATCATAAGGCGGATTATACTTTTTTTATGGCTATTGCAGTCATTCTTTTCACAAGCTTCAGAATAATTTTTATGCGCGGTTCTAACTCAACAAAGATTAATTATTTTCTGGTTCAGAGTTTCATTTTTTCTCTGGCTATCTGGTATGCGTTATTCCCGCGACAGTATTACAGTTTGTTCGAGTAAGCTTCATTTTGTGAACCAAGGGAGTTAATTTATGAACAATTCAATTTGGAAAGGTCAGGCCTTCAATGTAAGTCATGCTGACGGTGCTGGGACTACAAGCAGTCATTTTGAAGGTGGTTTGCGAGCTTTCTTTGAATATCGTGATCTGGGTATAAAAGCAGCTACAGGTGGTTCTTATATTGCGCATGTTATCAGAGCTGTTCCTGGTCGCCACGCAGAACCAAAGTGGCACGTCCATGATCTGGACTTTCAGATGGTTTATATTTTGAAGGGATGGGTTGTCTTTGAATATGAAGGAGAGGGCGAGGTCATGCTCCGTCCCGGCTCATGTGTTCTGCAGCCACCCGGCATTCGTCACCGTGAAATTAAACACAGTGACGAGCTCGAATTGATTGAGATTTGTTCCCCTGCTGAATTTGCAACTAAGTCAACTAATGCGCCCTAATCAGTCAAGTGTCTGATTTTGAATTTTTATAGGCATTTAATGAGATTTTTAACGTTTGGCGAGGCAAGCAATTTTATGTGGCCACATCATATCACATAATGTTTTTATATGTTTTTGACTGAGGCCTGTTGTTTGAATGCGGTAGAAGCGTGGGCCGGAACCAGTGATTTCAGTAATATGTATAGGCAGTTTGGCAAAAAGAGCAGAAAACTTAGTCTCTAAACGCTTTTTTTCTGCTTTGGCATTTTCAAGTTGGGCAAAAGCTCCCAATTGGGCAAAGTAATTTCCGGATTTCTGTTCAAACTGGTTGTTAACTGAGTGTCCTGGGACAATTAAATTTATATTGGCTTCCGCCTGCTTTTCCAGTAACTCGGACAACCTTTCAATTGAAAGTTTTACCTTGCTGGATAGGCCTTTTACATTTGTGTCTGAGTGGAGTTTTGCCTTATGGTTCTCTTGTGTATTGAGCTGCCCAGTATTTCTAGGTATCAACTCAGGAGAAGCAGCAGAAGTTGCTGTGCCAGCAGAAATTAGAGTCTCAACAACATTTGACTGAGGGAGATCTTTTATTCTCACTTGGTCAGGACGTGGAGCAGGGCCACTTATTTGCACAAGTTTTATCGACAATGGGGNGTTTAAATTTTTTGTTTTTAATTCAGCATTGTTAGACACAGCACGGAATGGTTCTTGAATTGATGAAGAGGGATTCTGCCCGGGCAGATTTAGCATTAAGTTGCTGCCACCGCCAATGGATAGTTTTAAAACTTTGCCTTTTGATGATGGTTCTTGATTAACAGTCTGATCTGTCTTCACAACAGGACTCTTTGCAGAAACGCTATGTTGCGGATTTATTTTTAGAGTGGTCGTTTCTCTAGCTGGGCTGTTTTTCGGCTTTGCCTGAGTTTCTGATTCGTTTCGAAACAAATATGCCAGGTCTGGTCTTTGTCTACGAATCATCTCATCGCCCTGTTGAAACAGGTTTTTGCACTGGCTGTTCATCAATGCAATTATTTTGCGACCGTTAGTTTCAGGTTTTTTTGGTAAGTCTATGTTTTTATCAGATTTAATTTTATGATCGATCATCAGGCTGGACAAAACCCAATCTCGATAGCTGGCGATTAGATTATCGATTTCAGCTTCTGAACTTTCTCGATTCAGTTCCAAAAATATGGCTTTCCGGATAACAGCTCCTGCAAATTTTCGCCTTTCCTGCCATAAAGCCCCCAAATCAGGATTGAGTATAGATTGCGATTCCATCAGTTTTGAAAAGTTCGCACAGATCGCGCTTTGCTCAGCCATTTGGCCGTATACTTTCCAAGTTTCAAGCTGAAGTTCAGCCTGTGCTCCATGAGGCAAAACTGTAAAAAGAGACGTGAAAATTACAAATAATTTCCGATATAAGAACATAATTGTGGCTTGTGCCTTCGCAGGAACGCTAACTGTATTCGTAATTAATGCAAAATTAATGCCGTGCAGCGACATATCACCCATTTTTGTCAAATTGGATCGCATCACGTGCAGCTCGTAATAGGGCGCGTGCCTTATTCTGACATTCTTCAAATTCAGATTGATCAACTGAATCATAGACAATGCCCGCGCCCGCCTGAACATGCATCTTATTGTTTTTTATAACAGCGGTACGTAAGGCAATACAACTATCCATTTCACCTGCAGCACTGATGTAACCTATAGCACCGGCATAAATACCGCGCCGGTCCACTTCTAGTTCATCTATGATTTCCATAGCTCTAATTTTTGGTGCACCAGAGACGGTTCCTGCTGGAAATCCTGCAACAAGAGCATCAATAACATCGCATTCTGGTCTGATTTTACCCCGAACCTCAGATGCGATATGCATAACATGGCTGTATAATTCAATCTCGAAATTTGAAACAACCCGAACTGTGCCAGGTCGTGCAACACGGCCAACATCATTTCGGCCTAAATCAAGCAACATCAGATGCTCTGCTCGCTCTTTAATGTCCGACAGCAAATCGGTCGCATTTTTTTTATCTTCTTCCTCATTCTGGCCACGTGGACGTGTGCCTGCAATGGGCCTGATGGTGACCTCATCATCACGCAGGCGCACCAGGATTTCAGGACTTGAGCCAACAATGGCGACTTCTCCGAGTTTAAAATGAAACAGGAATGGTGATGGGTTCAGCCTTCTTAAGCTGCGGTAAAGTGCAAATGAGGGCAGGTTGAACGGAATCGTGAATCTTTGTGAGAGAACAACCTGAAAAATGTCACCTGATTTTATATATTCTTTTGCTTTACGAACCATTGAAAAAAACCTGTCTTTAGACAGATTGCTCTGAGGTGTGCTTACATCAGCATGGTCAGGCACAGCTGGGATCAAGGGTAGCGGGGCTTGGAGACTAGATTCAATCAAATCAAGTTCATAATTAGCTGTGTTCCATGCACTTTCAGCTGTTTCAAAATCAGTAGGCCTAATTTGATAACATAAGGTAATTGTGTCCTTCAGCCGATCAAAAATAGCGACTACTGATGGGCGCATCAAAACAGAATCATGAACGTCAAGTTTATCTTGGTTTTCATCTGGCAAGGTTTCAACATGCCTAATCATGTCATAACCAATATATCCAAAAAGGCCAGCAGCCATTGGTGGAAGAGGGTGTGTGTTATCCATCCAGCTCTCAGCGATGAGTTGGCGTAAACTACCAAGGGGTTGCTCGTTGGGCAGTTCAACAAAATTTTCTGGTTTGGTTTGCGCTGTTCTGTTGATAAAAACCTTTTCTTTCTTGCACTGCCAAATAAGGTCTGGTTTAAGAGCAATGACAGAAAAGCGACCTCGAACCTCCCCGCCCTCTACTGACTCTAGAAGACAGTGGTAGGTTTGTTTTTCAGATAATTTCATCGTCATGCCAACAGGTGTCTGCGTATCAGCAACAAGGGTGCGGAAGATAATCTGGTTCACCCCTTTAGTGAAAAGCGCCTCGCAGTTCTGGCGGTCATTGTGGGCAAGGCGGGCCGATCGTTTGCTCATCGACTGTCCTTTCATCTGTTTAATGAATTTTAGGTCGGTCTATTGGCTGGCTTACTGGCCCGCTTGGCCGACTAGAACTTGCTGAACAAGTAAGGGATTTAATTCAAGCTGATAGGTTTCTGATAACGCCAGAGCAAAAGCAGAGGCGATATCTGCTTTTACAAGGCGGTTAAGCCCGGCTTGTATGGTCTCGCTCATATCCGACTGCTCCTCCTTTGGAGCGGGTGTGACAGTGTCTGTACGAACAACGATAATGCTCTCACCTGTTTCAACCAGTTGGGCCTGTCCAACAGCTTGAGAGAAAGCTGCCTGAGCGATCAGGCCGGCAGCAGCGTGATCAAGACCACTTCCAGAACGCTGAAAGGGTAAACTTGCCGGTTGGTTGGTAAAATATTTGTCAGCGTCAGCTATCACCACTTCAGCTTCTGCTCGAGCTGATTTTAATGCCTGTTCTCTAGTCCAATCAGCTTTCAAGCGGTCCTTAATCTCATCAAACGAACGGCTTCGGCTGTCCGCTTCAGCAACTGGATGAACCACAAAAAAGCTGTCATCAACTGTCTCAACAACTGTGCTGATCGTGTCCAGCTCCAGCTCCCATGCTAGCTGCAGAAACAAGCTGTCTGTTGCTAAATCTCCAAACGAACTAGCGACCTGATTGCCATCTATATCACGGCCGTTCCTGTCGATGTTTTCAATTTGGCCCACATCTATATTCAGCTGAGCGGCAGCTTCGGTTAGACTGGCTCCTGAGCCTAAGCTATCTTCAAGTTGATTAGCATAATCGTAAACTAAATCGATGGCTTGTTCAGCGATCAGGGTTGAGGCGATTTGCTCTCTAACCTCATCAAAACCGGCCTCACTTCCAGGCTCTATTTGGTCAACCAGAACGAGGTGAAACCCAAACGCGGTTTGAATAGGCCCGGCAGGTGTATTAATAGGTACTGAGAAGACTAAGTCGGCTAGCTCGTCCGTTAAGTCAACTCTTGTCACACTTCCTAAATTGGTATCGCTTGTTGTCCATTGCAGCCTGTCCTTCGCTACGTCATCAAATGATTTACCAGCGGTAAGATCCGCCAGGGCGGCAGATGCATCATGAGCTGTGTCAAAAACCATTTGCCGAAGATCGCGGCGTTCTGGCGTTACAAATTCATCCTTTCGCAAATCGAATGCGGCCCGCAGTTCGTCATCAGATGGAGAAATTCTGTTTTCAAGCTGGTTAGGGGAGAGATAAACAACATCAAAACTGCGCAGGGCAGGAGCGTCATAGTTTTCCTGCTCTTTGTCGAAATAAGAAGAGAGGTCGGCATCTGAAGGTGCTGTGATAACCTGAGCAGCAATAGGAATTTCTTTTAATGTCGCTGTCCGTTCTTCAAGGCGAAAAGCCGACAGCTGCTCGGTAAAGGCAATAGGGAAGGCGCCGGCAGTAATGAGACTGNCCTCTATTTGATCNTGNAATAATGACTTTGACAGCCGCGTNAANAAATCTGGTTCATTNAGCCCAGCCTGTGCAAGAGTTTGTCTGAACCTNAAATCAGAAAACTGNCCGTTCTCNTCGCGGAANGCTGGCTCACGGCTGANCGCTTTTTTTTGCATTTCTCTTGTGGATGTAANGCCCAATTCGNTGGCTTCTGCCAGATANAGNGTCTGACGNGCNAAAGTTCCCATAACNTCATTTAGTAAGCCAGCTTGAAGNGCTTCGCCAGTTGATAANCCTGCACCAGCAGTTATNCTAGTGCGCTCNAATTCNGTNGCTGCTTCAGTTGCAGAAACGGAATGCTNGCCNGCTTCAATCGCNTTGTTGCCTGATGACAAGAAACCNCCNGACATATCNCCGATTCCCCAANGAGCGAANCCAGCGGCAAGAAAAATTAGAAAGATTTTCATAATTGGNGATTTGGCGCCTTCTCTCATTGACCGTAACATGNGCTTGTCCTTGTTGGATATGANCAGACCTAAACTAAGGTCGCCATTATATAACTAAGGTCACCATTANATGTTGATGCAGGGTGAAACAATTTTGCGATTTAAAATCCTNCACACTATAAAGAATAGAGGCGGGAAACCGCAATGCTTAAATCATAAGTNTAAGGATGATTTTGTATGATTATCGCCGCAAACTGGAAGATGAANCCTCTNCCTTTGGCTGCTGCTTCTCTGTTTAATGACTATTGTGTTGAACAGCGTATCATGCAGGCAAAATCAAATGTTATNTGTTTTGTACCATCCTGCTATTTTGCGCTGGCAGCGCAATCCTTTTCCTCATCTGCTGTTGAATGGGGTGCACAGAATAGTTTTCCTGAGCAGTCTGGCGCTTACACGGGTGAGCTTTCAGCAGAAATGATCAAAGGCTTTGGGGGAGCATGGGTGTTGGCGGGGCACTCTGAGCGGCGTAATTTATGTGGTGAGACAGATTCTTTCATTGGGCAGAAGCTAGTCGCTTCGCTGAAAGCTGGTTTGAAGGCAATTTTATGTGTTGGTGAAGAGAAACAACAGCGGCAAACAGGTAGACAGAATGACTATGTGCGTTCTCAGCTTTTATCGGGACTAGCAGCATTTTGTCGTGAGCCAGCTCAGTGGCAGGCTCGAAATCTGCCCCATTTGGCGATTGCCTATGAGCCTGTGTGGGCTATTGGTACTGGTCTGGTAGCTGAAATTAATCAGGTAGATGATATGCATAGCAACATTCAACGCATATTGAGTGAACAATTTTCTGCGCTGGCACCTGTGCAGATGCCGCCAGTTCTTTATGGTGGTTCGGTAAAAAGAGAAAACGCAACTTCAATTTTAGGGTTGGAAAATGTTGGTGGGGCTCTGGTGGGTGGTGCGTCACTATCGGCGGATGGTTTTGCAGCCATTGTTAGCTGTGCGGATAACGTGATTTAATGACCAAAGGAGAGTTAAGATAAAACAACCTTATTTTTTCTTTGCACAATGCCTTTCAATTTGTTAGGAAAATGCCGGTATAGTGCGGAAATTCATCCATTTTTTGACAGGTAAGTTTATGACCACAATTTTATTAACCCTTCATATTTTGATTGCTGTCGGTCTTGTTGGCGTTGTTCTTCTCCAACGAAATGAAGGGGGTGGTCTAGGTATTGGCGGGTCATCAAGTGGTGGCTTTATGACAGCGCGGTCAACAGCCAATCTGCTTACTCGCACCACGGCAGTTTTGGCAGCCTGCTTTTTTGCCACTTCTATTGGTCTAGCGATTCTTGCAGGTGCGGGAAGCAAGCAGACATCCATTGTTGATGAAGTTGTCAACTCAAGTTCTGAATTACCAGTTCCATCATCACCACAAGTGCCAACTGGTCAATAATGTTTATCATGAAGGTTGTGAAATTCAATACCGCCGGAAATAAGAGAGGATGGCGGCATTGACTCGTTTCGTGTTTATCACTGGTGGTGTTGTCTCCTCTCTTGGCAAAGGGCTTGGCTCCGCCGCGCTCGGCGCTCTGCTCCAGGCCCGCGGCTATAAAGTCAGACTGCGTAAATTAGACCCCTATCTAAATGTTGATCCAGGCACCATGTCACCTACCCAGCATGGGGAGGTTTTTGTCACTGATGATGGCGCGGAAACAGATCTGGACCTTGGTCATTATGAACGTTTCACAGGCGTTCACACACGTCAGACGGACAATGTCACAACCGGACGGATTTACTCTGATGTTCTAGCCAAAGAGCGGCGTGGTGACTATCTGGGAGCGACCATTCAGGTTATTCCACATGTAACCGATGCAATTAAAAAATTCGTATTTAATGACTTAGATGACGAAGATTTTGTATTGTGCGAAATTGGCGGTACAGTTGGAGATATTGAATCCCTGCCGTTTCTAGAAGCTATACGGCAAATCGGAAACGAAATTGGTAAACAGAAGGCCTGTTTTATCCACGTGACTCTACTACCGTATATCGCGGCAGCTGGCGAGTTAAAAACAAAGCCAACCCAGCATTCTGTCAAAGAATTGCAGTCGGTCGGTATCCAGCCTGATATATTGTTGTGTCGAACTGAACATTCTTTGCCAGCAGAACAACGCGCAAAGATTGGCTTGTTCTGTAATGTGCGACCAGATGCTGTCATTCTTGCCGAAGACATGCGTAATATTTACGAAGTGCCTCTAGCCTATCACGAACAAGGCCTGGATGGTCAGGTATGTACTCATTTTGGCATGAAAAGCAAGATACCAGACTTGAGCCGTTGGCGAGATATTGCTCACAATTTTGCCCATCCTGAAGGCGAGGTCACAATCGCTATTGTTGGGAAATACACATCCTTAAAGGACAGTTATAAATCCCTAGGTGAAGCCCTAAGTCATGGCGGCATAGCCAATAAAGTAAAAGTGAATATCAGATGGCTGGATTCAGAAGTTTTTGAACAAGAAGACAGCCAAAGCTATCTCCACCATCTTGAGAATGTTTCAGGAATTCTGGTTCCAGGTGGATTTGGCAAACGAGGATCAGAAGGCAAGGTTGAGGCTATTCGTTTCGCTCGTGAGCAGAATGTTCCTTATCTCGGTATTTGTTTCGGTATGCAAATGGCTGTTCTTGAAACTGCCCGAGGTTTGGCAGGAATACCGCAAGCCAGCTCGACTGAGTTTGGCCCTTGCGATGAACCGGTTGTTGGTCTAATGACAGAATGGTCTGTAGGCAATCAGACGGAAACTAGGAGTGATGCAGATGATTTAGGTGGGACTATGCGTTTAGGTGTATATCCATGCCAAATTGCGAAAGGCTCGCTAGCCAGTAAACTTTATGGCTCCGAATTTGTTGAGGAGCGGCACAGGCATCGCTATGAGGTAAATATTGCCTATCAGGATAAGCTAGAAAATGCCGGGCTAAAAATGTCTGGCCTTTCCCCAGATGGTCTGTTGCCTGAAATTGTAGAGCGCCCTGACCACCCTTGGTTTGTTGCGGTTCAGTTTCATCCAGAGTTAAAATCGAAGCCGTTTGAGCCGCATCCATTGTTTGTCGGATTTGTCGCTGCTTCAAGAGAAAAGTCGCGTTTAGTCTGACATAATTATGTATGAGGTTCTTGCTTGTCCTCATGCGGAGAATGAAAAATGTTGAAGATCATACTCCCCGAGTTTGAAATAGGAGATGGCGCCCCTTTATTGCTGATTTCTGGCCCTTGCCAGATTGAAAGCCGGGACCATGCTTTGTTTCATGCAGAAGCGCTGCATAAAGCTGCCCGCTCAGCAGGGATGAATTTTGTTTATAAATCGTCTTTTGACAAAGCAAACCGAACATCTTTATCCGCACAGCGGGGGATTGGGCTTGATGAAGGCATTCAGATATTGGCTGATGTAAAAGCAGCGTTAGGCTGTCCTGTGCTTACAGATGTTCACTTGCCTGAACAGTGTGCCGTTACGGCCGAAGCGGTTGATATTTTGCAGATACCAGCTTTTTTATGCCGTCAGACTGATTTACTTGTGGCTGCTGCTAATACAGGAGCTGTGGTTAATGTAAAGAAAGGTCAGTTTTTGGCTCCTTGGGATATGACGCATGTTGCCGATAAGCTGGTATCGTCTGGGAATGAGCGAGTATTGCTAACAGAACGCGGCACGTCATTTGGCTATAACACCCTTGTCAGTGATATGCGGAGCCTGCCGCAGATGCGAGCAACAGGCTTTCCTGTAATATTTGACGCAACCCATTCAGTTCAGCAACCNGGAGGNCTTGGTGGGGCATCAGGTGGNCAGCGGGAATTTGTTCCCGCTTTGGCGAGGGCTGCTGTTGCTGTTGGCGTTGACGGGCTGTTTATTGAATCACATCAGTACCCTGACCATGCCCCATCTGATGGGCCAAACATGGTTCCGCTTGAACAGATGCCAGCTTTATTGGCTTTATTGTCTCGTCTTGCTGAAGCTGCAAAGACTTAGATTAGGCCAATAGGCCCTCGGAAAGGAATGACTATGTCTGCTATTCGTGATCTTCATGCCCGTCAGATTTTAGATTCGCGCGGCAACCCCACGGTTGAGGTTGATGTTTTGCTGGATGATGGCAGTTTTGGCCGTGCGGCTGTTGCCTCTGGAGCGTCAACTGGCGCTTATGAAGCTATCGAAAAGAGAGATAACGAACAGGCAAGCTATGGCGGCAAAGGCGTAATGTCTGCTGTTAATGCTGTGAATACTGAGATTTTTGATGCATTGTCCGGTGCGGATGCAACAGAACAGCAGCAGATTGACGCTGATCTAATCAGCCTTGACGGCACTGAAAATAAAGCAAGGCTTGGCGCAAATGCAATTTTGGGAGTCAGTCTGGCTGTTGCCAGAGCCGCCGCCGAAGCGTCAGGCTTGCCTTTGTGGCGTTATCTGGGCGGCATTTATGCACATATTCTCCCGACACCAATGATGAATATTCTAAATGGGGGGGCACATGCCGATAATGCCCTTGATGTTCAGGAATTTATGATCATGCCTGTTGGCGCAGCTAGCTTTAGTGATGGTCTGCGCATGGGCACAGAAATTTTTCAGGCTCTGAAGTCNGAACTGTCAAAGAAGGGATTGTCTATNGCTGTGGGGGATGAAGGTGGCTTTGCTCCGGCAATTAACACAACGNATGAAGCGGTTGAAGTCGTTGCCTGTTCTGTTGAGGCAGCAGGTTATCATCTGGGTGATGATGTGGTCCTGGCTCTGGATGCTGCAGCATCTGAGTTTTTTCAGGACAGCAGCTATGATTTGCAAGGGGAAGGGCGAAAACTCGATACGGCTGGGATGGTCTCTATGTGGGCAGACCTTTGCGATCAATATCCGATTGTGTCGGTTGAGGATCCTCTGGATGAAGATGACTGGCAGGGGTTTGTTGACCTCACNGAAAGGATTGGTCAGGGCGTCCAGATTGTNGGTGATGATTTGTTTGTGACTAATCCGGAACGACTGGGGAAGGGTATTAAGATGAGAGCGGGTAATGCCATTTTGATTAAAGTAAATCAAATTGGCACTCTGACAGAGACCATGAAGGCCATATCAGACGCCAAACAAGCTGGGTTTGGCGTAGTGATATCGCATCGGTCGGGGGAAACTGAAGACAGCTTTATTGCCGATCTGTCGGTNGCAACAAACGCAGGACAAATCAAAACAGGATCTCTGTCGCGTTCTGATCGGTTGGCAAAGTATAACCAACTGTTGCGGATTGAAGAAGAACTTGGTGAACAGGCTGTTTATGCCGGACGTTCAATCTTGCGCTGAATGATTCATGTTTCTTCTGTTAAATCTTATAAATCGTAGGGAAACCGGCGATTCGCTTTTTTGTTGACCTGTTGATTCATTTTTGATTCACTTATCCCCGTCTGAACGAAACCGAGAGGGTAAAGTGCCATGCATCAATCATTCCAGCGTCCTTTCGCCTTTGCTGGCGGGCTCGTTCTTGCTGGCACACTAGTGGTGTTTTTTGGGTTTCATACAATTGTTGGTGAACGCGGCCTTATGGTGCGGGCAGATATAGACAGGGAGATACAGGCAGCCCGCGAAACCCTAGCTTTGCTGAATAAACAAAATCATTTTCTGGAACACCGGATCAAACTATTGCGCTCTGGCGCGATAGATGCCGATATGTTGGCTGAAACCGCTCGCGCGAATGTGGGTATGTATAACAAAAATGATGTGATCATTTCAATTGATTTAACAAAATTGAAATTTTAATATCTGAAGATATTAACCGTAAATCAGTTTAATTATAAAATACATAATAAAAACAGTATAATAAAATTATTGCAATAAAGTAATTTTTGCCTTCATCCTCATATGTAATTAACAATCTTGCGCCATAATGGGCAGGAGGGGATAGATGGCAGATAAAAAGAACACAGTCCGTAAACGTGGCCGGCCGCCAAAATCGGTTATTAATAATAAGCCGTCACGTGAAATACTGGAACATCTTTATGAACAGATGATCCTGATCCGCCGGTTCGAGGAAAAGGCCGGTCAGCTTTATGGAATGGGCCATATCGGGGGGTTCTGTCACCTCTACATCGGTCAGGAGGCTGTTGTTGTTGGGATGCAGTCTATGGCTGAAGAAGGGGACTCTGTTGTGACCTCTTATCGTGATCACGGCCATATGCTAGCTTGTGGTATGGAATCCAGGGGCGTGATGGCTGAACTGACTGGCAGGAAAAATGGATATTCTCGGGGCAAAGGTGGCTCAATGCATATGTTTAGCCGAGAAAAGAACTTTTATGGTGGTCACGGCATTGTTGCAGCGCAGGTGCCGATCGGTGCAGGTCTGGCGTTTGCGCACAAATACAAAGGGGATGGCGGTGTAAACATGGCCTATTTGGGTGATGGCGCAGCCAATCAGGGCCAAGTGTACGAAACCTTTAATATGTCTGCACTATGGAAACTGCCAGTAATTTTTGTGATTGAAAACAATCAATATGGTATGGGCACATCTGTGTCTCGTGCGGCAGCTGGACTGGATTTAGCAGACCGTGGAAAAGCTTATGGCATTCCAGGGTTTCAGGTTGATGGGATGGATGTTCTAGCTGTAAGAGCAGCAGCACGCGAAGCACTTGATTATTGTCGGTCTGGTAAAGGGCCTTACATACTGGAAATGAAAACCTATCGTTACCGTGGCCATTCTATGTCAGATCCGGCCAAATACAGAACCCGCGATGAGGTTGATGCGATGCGAAAGCAGCATGATTCAATTGAGCAGCTGCGTGATCTTCTGCTGCGTGAGGGCGTTGATGAGGCTGGACTGAAACAGATTGATCAAAAGGTAAAAGCTGTTGTTGCGGACGCTGCTGATTTCGCGCTTGCGAGCCCAGAACCAGAGTCAGATGAGTTGTTCACAGATATTCTGCTCGTCTGAACAAAGCGGATTTCAAAAGGATTTAAATATGGCTGTAAATATTAAGATGCCAGCATTGTCGCCCACTATGACGGAAGGTCGGTTATCCAAATGGCTTGTAAAAGCTGGCGATAATGTAAGGTCGGGTGACGTCATTGCTGAAATTGAGACAGATAAAGCAACAATGGAAGTTGAGGCTGTAGAAGAGGGTATTGTTGGTGAAATCACCGTAGCCGAGGGCAGCGAAGGTGTGGCTGTTGGCGCTGTGATTGCCAGATTATTGGAAGAAGGGGAAACAGCTCTGCCAGAAGAAGAGGACGCTGTGGCACAGCCATCTACGCTAGCTTCCTCTGCGCAGGCATTTCCTGCAGATTTAGCTGTGGCTGAACCCGTCACCATTCCTGGTTCAGCCCTGCCGCTCCCACCTGAGCCAGACTGGGACGGCAAAACAAAGACACAGACCGTGCGAGAAGCTCTGCGCGATGCTATGGCAGAAGAAATGCGTAGCGACGATCGTGTCTTCATTATGGGTGAGGAAGTTGCTGAATATCAGGGCGCCTATAAAGTTACGCAAGGCTTGCTGGAAGAATTTTCGGACAAGCGTGTCATTGATACACCAATTACGGAACATGGATTTGCAGGACTGGGCGTGGGTGCTGCCTTTGGTGAANTGCGTCCTGTGATTGAATTTATGACTTTTAATTTTTCGATGCAGGCCATTGACCAGATTATAAATTCTGCAGCGAAAACGTTATACATGTCAGGTGGACAGATGGGCTGTCCAATTGTGTTTCGTGGCCCAAATGGTGCTGCCAGTCGCGTGGCGGCACAGCATTCACAATGTTATGCCAGCTGGTATGCACATTGTCCGGGGCTGAAGGTTGTGTCTCCCTGGTCTGCTGCTGATGCCAAAGGCTTGCTGAAATCAGCAATCCGTGATCCAAANCCGGTTATTTTCCTTGAAAATGAGGTGATGTACGGCCAGAGCTTTGACGTGCCTGAACATGAAGACTGGGNTGTGCCTATCGGTAAGGCCAAGGTGGTTCGCCCTGGCAGCGATATCACCATCACTGCTTTTTCCATCATGGTGGGTAAAGCCCTAGAAGCAGCAGAACAACTGGCCGCAGAAGGCATTGATGCTGAAGTGATTNATTTGCGCACCATTCGGCCTTTGGATACCGAAACTATTGTAGAATCGGTAAAGAAGACCTCTCGCTTAATCTCTTGTGAAGAGGGATTTCCCTTTGCAGGTATAGGATCAGAGCTNGCTGTGCAGATGATGGAACAGGCATTTGATTATCTTGACGCCCCCGTTATGCGGGTGACAGGCAAGGATGTGCCGATGCCATATGCTGCCAATCTTGAAAAACTGGCTCTGCCTCAGGCTGATGATATCGTGGCCGCTGGCCGTCAGGCCTGTTATCGCACAAAAGGAGGCTGATATGTCTGTGTCTGTTCTTATGCCCGCACTTTCGCCAACCATGACAGAAGGCACACTTGCAAGCTGGCTGGTAAAAGAGGGAGACAGCGTCAAGTCAGGTGACGTCATAGCTGAAATTGAAACTGATAAGGCAACCATGGAAGTTGAAGCCCTTGATGACGGGGTCGTGGCGAAATTGGCTGTTGCTGAAGGAACACAAAATGTGGCTGTTAATGCATTGATTGCGGTTCTCGNAGAAGATGGGGAAAGTGTTGATGACGCGCTTGCTGCCCTTGCCGCCGTGCCAGCTAGTGACCCTTCAACAACGCCGCAAACAGATACGCCAGCCGCCGCGTCAGATGCGGCAACAAGCCCTNTACAGCCCGCTGTGGCCCCTGTACCGACAGCCAGGCCAGACCGGGTGTTTGCCAGCCCGCTGGCACGTCGTATTGCCGCTGATGCTGGTCTTGAGCTGGCCCGTTTGTCCGGAACAGGCCCGCATGGCCGTATCATCAGGGCAGATGTGGAAGAAGCTCTGGCTTCTGGGGCGTCCGGGTCTGCTGTTCAGCCTGCCGCGATGTTGCGGACAGCTTCTGCCGCAGTCCCTGCTGAAGAGCGATTTGAGCCGCATAACGCGATGCGGCGAGTGATTGCAGACAGACTGCAGCAGTCAAAGCAGACCGCGCCCCACTTCTATCTCTCTGTGGATTGTGATATTGACAATTTACTCGCTGCGCGTAAGGCCCTGAATGAAGCGGCTGAGGCTAGCGTGAAAATTTCGGTCAATGACATGGTGGTAAAAGCCACTGCTGTTGCCCTGATGGCTGAACCAGATGTGAACGGTTGTTTCGAAGCTGAGGGTTGCCGCTACTACAGCACGGCTGATATTTGTGTGGCTGTAGCTGTTGATGGTGGTTTGGTGACCCCTGTTATCTATGATGTCCAGAATCTTGGTCTGGCTGATATATCACGTAAAACAACCGATTTAGCTAGCCGCGCCCGGGCAGGCACCCTTGATCCGTCTGAATATGCAGGCGGCAGCTTCACCATCTCTAATCTGGGTATGTTTGGGATCCGTGAATTTGCAGCTGTCATCAATCCGCCGCAATCCGCAATTTTGGCGGTGGGGGCTGGCGAGCAACGCCCTGTTGTCAAAAATGGTGAATTGGCTGTGGCGACAGTGATGACGGTCACATTATCTGCTGATCACAGAATTGTTGATGGCGCTCTTGGGGCGAAATGGCTGCAGGCTCTCAAACGCGCGATAGAACAGCCTGTCACCATGCTGTTATAGGCTAAATTACAGGCAGGATAGAAACCCATTTCAGAAAGGCAGTCGTTAAGATGAGAAAGACAGCTTCATTTGATGTACTTGTGATTGGTGGCGGACCAGGAGGTTATGTTGCGGCAATAAGGGCTAGTCAGTTGGGGATGCGGGTCGGTTTGGTTGAGCGTGAGCATTTAGGCGGGATTTGTCTGAACTGGGGCTGCATTCCCACCAAAGCCCTGCTGCGGGCTGCGGAGTTACGCCATAATCTGGAACATCTGTCTGACTTTGGTATCGAAGTTGAAGGCAAAGTTTCTGTAAATCTTCAAAAAGTGGTGGACCGGTCACGCAAGGTGGCCAGCCGATTGTCCGGCGGGGTTGCCCATCTTTTAAAGAAGAACAATGTCAATGTGATTGAGGGCACGGCCAAGCTGGCCGGACGCAATCAGGATATCTGGTCTGTTGATGTCGGCGGTAAGGCAGCAAAAACGGTACATGCAAAGCACGTCATTATCGCCACCGGAGCACGTGCACGCCAGCTGCCTGGGCTAGAAACAGACGGCACGCAAATCCTGTCATATAAAGAAGCGATGGTTCCCAAATCCATGCCGAAATCCCTTATTGTTGTTGGTTCAGGGGCGATTGGTGTTGAATTTGCCAGTTTTTATCGCGACATGGGTGTTAAGGTCACTATTATCGAGGCCCTTGATCGGATTTTGAATGCTGAGGATGCTGAAATTTCAGCTCTGGCGCATAAGTCCTTTGAAAAGCGGGGTATTGCCATACACACTTCTGCTCAGCTAAAAGCATTTGAAAAAACTAAAAACAGTGTCATGGCCTCTGTTATGCTTAAGGGTAAGCAGGAAGTCATATCTGCAGAACAGGTGATTTTGGCGGTTGGCATCGTTGGTAATTCAGAGGGCCTCGGCCTAGAGGCGACCAAGGTCAAGCTTGACAGAGGTCATATCGTCACCAATCAGGTGATGGCAACTGATGAGCCGGGCCTTTATGCCATTGGCGATGTTACCGGCGCTCCTTGGCTTGCCCATAAGGCCAGCCATGAGGGCATTTTATGCATTGAGGCTATCGCGGGTTTGAAAAACCTGCACCCCATAAAACCAGAAGCTGTGCCAGGCTGCACCTATTGCCGCCCGCAGGTGGCCTCAGTCGGCCTTAGCGAAGCCAAGGCCAAAGAGCAGGGATATCAGATCAAGGTCGGAAAATTTCCGTTCCTGGGTAATGGTAAGGCGATCGCTCTGGGTGATGATGAGGGGCTGATCAAAACCATTTTTGATGAAAAGACAGGCGCGTTACTGGGCGCGCATATGATCGGCCCAGAGGTTACAGAACTGATCCAAGGCTATGTTGTTGCGCAGACATTGGAGACGACGGAGACTGAGCTGATGCAGACGATTTTTCCGCATCCGACATTGTCTGAAGCCATGCATGAAGCTGTGCTTAATGCCTATGGCAAAGCAATCCATTTTTAAATGATTTGTGCCCATTTTTGAAAAAGGCGTGTGTGTAGTCTTCTTTCAAGCTAAGAACTAATGTACGGACAAGCAAGGGATAGCTGCTGTCACACAGAGGATAACAAAGGATGCCGTCTCCAAATCTGACAAAAGGTGCCGCAAGGCATCCAGAAAAAAGACGTAATCAGGACAAACCGCAGCCTCGCCGCCCGGATTGGCTGCGGGTGAAGGCCCCGCACGTAGGCGCATTTTCAGAGACAAAACGTCTGATGCGTGATCTGGACCTTGTGACAGTGTGTGAGGAGGCTGCTTGCCCGAATATCGGTGAATGCTGGGCAAATAAACATGCCACCATGATGATTTTGGGGGCTGTGTGCACACGGGCCTGCGCGTTCTGTAATGTGGCGACAGGCCGGCCTGATTTACTTGATCCGCATGAACCTGACCATGTTGCTGAAGCTGTTGCCCGTCTTGGCCTGCGCCATGTTGTGATCACTTCTGTGGACAGAGATGATCTGGAAGATGGTGGGGCAGATCATTTCGCCCGGACAATCGCTGCNATCCGGCTCAGCTCACCAGAGACGACAATAGAAGTGCTGACCCCTGATTTTCTGCGCAAAGAAGGGGCTGTTGAACAGGTAGTCGCGGCAACGCCTGATGTGTTTAATCACAATATGGAGACGGTTGAGCGCCTATATAAGCCTGTTCGCCCTGGCGCACGTTATGCNCATTCTCTGCACGTGCTGAAACAGGTCAAAACACTTGATCCGTCTATTTTTACAAAGTCCGGCATTATGGTCGGGTTAGGTGAAACTGACGAGGAAGTTGCAGAAATGATGGAACATTTNAGGGCAGCAGATGTCGATTTNATGACAATTGGCCAATATCTACAGCCNACCCCCAAACATNCCGCTGTNGANCGCTTTGTGACGCCTGAACAATTTGAAGTNTATGCGGCTTGGGGACAGGAAAAGGGGTTTTTAATGNTGGCATCAACACCTTTAACACGNTCGTCCTATCATGCTGACGCAGATTTCGCCGCTCTTCAGCTTGAACGGCTTAAGCGTCNTGCGCAGACAAATTCACAGAATGCGTGANNGGGAAGCTNTTCAATGACAACGCATGCTGAACAGCGTCTAATTCGCCATTCCCCNGAGCANCTTTTTGACCTGGTTGCCGATGTGAGGCGGTATCCTGAATTTTTNCCCTGGTGTCTGGCATCTCGGATCCGAAAGCAAACAGAATCAGCGCTCGTCGCCGATCTAATTATCGGTTTTCAGGTGTTCAAGGAGCAATTCACGTCTTATATCCAGATNGACAGAGATGCTCTCNTTATTAAAGTAGAATATGCAGAGGGNCCATTTAAATACCTGANAAATAGATGGAAATTTATTCAACATCCTGACGGCTGTATGATCGATTTCTACGTGGATTTTGAATTCAAATCCCGCTTGCTGCAAACCGTAATTGAAAACTTGTTTACAGAAGCGGTTAGACGTATGGTCAGCGCATTTGAGGCCCGTGCCGACCAGCTCTACACGCTTAAGTTAAAAAAGGGGTGATGGCTTAGCTTGATAAAAGGCGCAGCAGTAGTGAGATTGCGTGTGTGCATGCTAACATGCGAATCTGCTTTCTGTCTCCTGTGAACAGGTGACGTTNTGTTTGTTGAATACCATCTTTGCGAAANGCAGAAATCCAGACCAGACCGACTGGCTTTTCAGCTGAACCGCCGCTTGGGCCAGCGATTCCTGTCAGTGAAATGGATAAATCCGTTCGTGCAATTTGACAGCCGCCTTTTGCCATTTCCTCAGCCGTTTGTTGCGAGACAGCTCCAAAAGCTGCCAAGGTGTTCGCTGTTACCCCCACCATTTCTTGTTTGGACTGGTCACTGTAGGTAATAAAGCCGCGTTCCAACACAGCAGATGCGCCTGGAACGGCGGTAAGATAACCAAATAACAGTCCGCCTGTACAGGATTCTACCGTGGACAAGGTCTGGTTGGACGCGGTAAGCTTTTGGATAAGGGCAGGGGCATCTTCGAGCATTTGGCTTCTCTTCTGCCGTTGGACTATTCAGGCGGTGTAGATTAATAATTGAGCCATCAGCAGCGCCATGCCAGCCAATGTACCTGCCACCACATCATCTGCCATCACCCCGATACCGCCTGGNAGCCNTTCAGCAGCAGATACAGGCCANGGCTTAAGAATATCAAACAGTCTGAAAAGGANAAACCCGGCGACATACCATAGCAGGGCTGAATCTATATTAGGCGGAATACATAAAAGAACNAGCCATTGTCCAGCGACCTCATCGATNATCACTTCGCCTGCATCATCTGTACCTGTCAGCTGCGAGTAAGCATCAGCAGCAAACACGCCTAATATAGTTATTAGCAANAGTGCTGAAAACAAAATGATAAAGCCATTTTTTGCTAGAAAATAGCCGGTGATTAATGCTGAAACAGATCCTACTGTTCCNGGTGCCGGTGGATACCGTCCAATAGGACCAAGCGTTGCCAACTGTGCCAAAAAAACAGACATCACCCTTGCTCTCCATATGAGGCAGGCAAGCACACAGTGGCTTGGGCGAGTGCTGCTATGCCTTCACCACGACCTGTGAAGCCAAGCCGCTNACTTGTTGTGGCTTTGAGCGATAACCGGTGTAGTGGAAGTCCGGTAATTTCAGTCAGGCGTTGGCNAATCTTGTTTCTGTGAGGACCAATTTTTGGGTCCTCACAGATCAGCGTTACATCCAGTAATGTGACAGATCCCCCTGCATCCTTGACCTTCTCAAGGGCAAATTGTAGGAACTGATCAGAGGAACACGCGTTCCATTTTGGGTCAGACGGGGGAAAATGCTGGCCAATATCACCCATAGACAATGTCCCTAAAACAGCATCGCATAGAGCATGCAATCCAACATCACCATCTGAATGTGCCATCAGCCCATGTTCATGTTCGATGGCGACGCCGCAAATCATGATAGGGCCTGGTTTTTCTGTGGAGAAGCNNTGCACGTCAAACCCGCTGGCTGTTCGCATTTCTGTCTGCTGGTTCTGCATTNTATTNAAATCCTCNGCATAGGTAATTTTTTCGAGNTGGCTGGNNCCATNAACACANACNACNGTTAATCCTGCAGCCTCAGCAAGGCTTGCATCATCAGTGACAGGTTGCTTGACGGCCTTATCCGCATTGGTTTGATGAAGACGGAAAAGTTTATCAAAGGAAAAGGCCTGTGGTGTTTGCACCCGTCTTAATGCGCTTCTGTCAACAGTATTCAGAACTTTGTTCGTTTTATCAACGTGCTTCACTGTGTCTGTCATCGGCAGAGACGGGATGGCACCATCTGCTCCGCCGGTGCAGGCTGAGAGCAATTCATTAAGAACTTTGTGCGGTACAGAGGGGCGGGCAGCATCATGAATGGCTACCAGTTTGTTTGGGATAAGTGCAGACAGGGCCTTCAGACCATTCAAGGTTGACGCTGATCGACTCGCCCCTCCAGGAGTGAAGCTCACAGAAACAGGGGCAGCGCTTGCTGCTGTTTTTAAAGAATTCAGAATGTCAACTTCTACACCACCTTGCGGAAGAACAATAACAATCTGTCCACAAAAAGGCCATTGGCTGATGGCATCAAGGCTGTGCAATAGAACCATTCTGCCTGCCAGAGGCTCAAATTGCTTTGCGTGTCTAATACATGGATCAGCAGATAAAAATCGCTTGCCGTGACCAGCAGCCAGAATGACAAAATCCATTTTATCCTGCTCAGCATTCATCTCTGAGTTTTCCTGTTCATGTAATGAGACGTATCTAGCCTGAGGGAGACTGGCTTGTCTAGTTCAGCTGTCAGATATGTTTATAGTTTTGTGTTGAAGCACCCGCAATCATTGACTGCCTAATTATTGTGCAATTTTCTGGACATTTTCACGTAAAATGAGGCATAA
>PADU01000030.1 GCA_002700485.1 SAR116 cluster bacterium
CACGATGCGCTGGAACAGGTTGGCTGGCAAACTGGCCTGAACAGAGATAAGCTCATCAGCGCGGAACAGGTTGTTACAGACATGGGCCTGAATAGGAAGGACAACGGATGAGCTATGAGACGCTGCAACTAGATAAAGATAGGCGTGGCATAGCTCGGCTGTGGCTGAACCGGCCGGATAAGCACCATGCCATGAATGCGCAGATGATCAGCGAACTCCATGAGGCGGCCCTTGCGCTGAGCAGAGATCAGGCCGTGCGTGCCGTGGTCATCGGCTCAGACGGGCCAATATTCTGTGCAGGCGCGGATTTAACCTGGATGCAGGAACAGCAGCAAAAAGATAAGGTGGGCCGTATCGCAGAAGCCAGAACCTTGTCTGATATGCTTACTGCCATTAACAGCATGCCGAAACCTGTGATTATTCGTGTTCAAGGAAACAGCTTTGGCGGCGGTCTAGGCCTGATCAGTGCAGCCGATATCACGCTGAGCGCAGACAGCGCAAAATTCTGTTTTTCTGAAACGCGACTGGGCCTAATCCCGGCAACTATTGGCCCGTTTATCTGGCGCCGATTGGGCGAAGCGGGTCTTCGCCGGCTGATCATCACTGCCAAATTGTTTAAGGCTGACGAGGCGGTACGCTACGGGCTGGTGGCAGAAGCGGTTGCCACAGACAGGCTGGATGAAGCGGTAGAAGCTGAGATTAACACAGCTTTAGAGGCTGGGCCAGAGGCTATGGCGGCAGCAAAAGCGCTGATAACCGCCTTTAGTCAGACCCCTGATCACAGCGCCCAGAATGAAACAGCGATCGCCGCACTTGCGTCGATCTGGGATACAGATGGAGCCCGAAAGGGTATCAACGCATTCCTTGCCAAAACCCCCCCCCCTGGGCAAACAGTGGACAGTAAAAGCAAAAGAGCATTTTACCCTTCTAAAACAGCCTGCTTGATTTTCAGAACAAAGCTGCTATACCCTTGCGGTAAGGGCAGGTATTGTATCGCCCCGGATATAAGCGGCTGTGGTGTAGTGGTAGCACAAGAGCCTTCCAAGCTCTTAGGGCCAGTTCGAACCTGGTCAGCCGCTCCAAAATTCCTGCGATAACCATATCTCATAAGCAACCAGCAGATCTTGAGGCTAAGGAATAGCCTTGCCGAACTCTTCAGCTTTCTGCCAGCACCTGCAGATGTGCCAGAACAGATGCGCCTAGCGCGTTGAGTTCATACCCGCCTTCCAGAACAGAGACGATCCGCCCGCCACAACAACCTGCGGCCAGTTCAGAAATCGCGCGGGTCAGGGCATAAAAATCGTCAGCGGTCATTTTCAGCCCGCCAAGCGGGTCATCCTCATGCGCATCAAACCCTGCTGATATGACGATCAGATCCGGATGGCCATCAGCAATCGCCGGCAAAAGCTGTTCTCGCCAGCCAGATAGAATCTCTGCCCCACCTTTGCCTTTGGCAAAAGGCAAGTTAAAAATATTGTCATGCGCGCCGCGTTCATTAGCTGCTCCTGTCCCCGGATAGAGCGGCATCTGATGGCTGGAGGCATACAGTAAATCTGGTTGATCCCAGAAGGCAGCTTGCGTGCCATTGCCCTGATGAACATCAAAATCAAGCACCGCAACACGCTCTGCCCCATATTCGGTCTGCGCATAACGTGCGGCAATGGCAGCAGATGAAAACAAACAGAACCCCATCGCCCGGTCAGGTTCAGCATGATGACCGGGCGGCCGCATCGCTGAAAAACCGACACCGCCATTGCCCATGACGTGATCAACAAGGGCGCAGGCGCCGCCTGCCCCTCGCAAAGCAGCGTCAAGACTGTCCGGGCCAGCAAAGGTATCCCCATCTATCTGATGCAGGCGTTCGGTCGAAATGGCTTTTATTTGCAGCTCATGCATAAGCGTTTCAACATAGGCCGGACTATGAATAAGACACAGCTGCTCATAGCTGGCTTCCGGGGCCTGCCGTTTTGTCCATTTCTCTTGAATATGGGCAGCACAGGCAGACATGATCGCGCTGTGTCTTAATGGCTGTTCAGGATGGCCGTGGGGCGTCTGGTGACGGCTCGCGCTGTCATCTGTGACAAAAAGAGCAGACACTGTATTTTCCTTTCCTGAATTCCATTCCACCCTTGCAGAATAATTGACGGAAAAGAATTACCGCAAGGCTGTGTTACAGTGTGACAGAAGCAGTACTGCTAGGCTAGAAGATCTGTCATCCAGCTAGAAAAGGACATGCCTTTGTGAATGCGCTTTTTTAGTACAAAATCATCACAGGTAGTGAATTTCATGCATGAACAATAAATTTTTGAGTAAAAATTTCTGCAAACGGACCTCACTTTGATTATTTTTTCATCATATTAAGAAGAATTTACTTTCGCTGCGTTAATTTAGTTCCGGAAACAGCGCTCTACTGTTTATTCTGCGCGGAAGTATCTGATTTCAATCGTGTTTAGGGGAGTTTTTCACGATGCCTCATTTTTTTTACAGGCTATTTGCTGTTTTTATGGCCGTTATAATGCCAACTACAGCGTTCGCAGCAGTTGACAGCGGGGATACGGCCTGGATTCTTACTGCCACCGCTCTGGTGTTGTTTATGACCTTGCCCGGACTAGCCCTATTTTACGCAGGGTTGGTGCAATCGAAAAATGTGGTGTCTGTTCTGATGCATCATTTTGCGGTTGCTTGTCTGATGTCTGTTTTGTGGGTAGTTGCCGGCTATTCCCTTGCCTTTTCAGGAGATGGGGCATGGGTGGGAGATTTGTCTAATTTGTTTATGAGAGCGGTGACAGCCGAAAGTGTTTCCGGAACTATTCCGGAAAGCCTGTTCGGAGCCTTTCAGATGACTTTTGCTGTGATCACACCTGCTTTGATTATCGGTGCCTACGTTGAGCGGATTAAATTTTCAGCAGTGCTGATTTTCTCTAGTCTCTGGCTCCTGTTGGTTTATGCTCCTGTTACCCATTGGGTGTGGGGCGGCGGCATCATGGCCGGTTGGGGTGTTATGGATTTTGCCGGCGGCATTGTGGTTCACGCCACAGCGGGAACGGCGGCATTGGTTGCTGCTATCGTGATTGGCAAGCGGCGCAGTTTCCCTTCCTCTGTGCAGCCCCCACACAGCCCTATTTTGACAATGATCGGGGCCTGTATGTTATGGGTTGGCTGGTTTGGCTTCAACGGCGGCTCTGCCTTAGCAGCCGGCCAAAATGCAGCAATGGCACTCTTAGTGACACATATTTCTGCAGCTGTGGCTTCGCTGGTTTGGATGATAATTGAATGGCGTAAATTTGGCCGGCCTTCTGTTGTTGGCATTGCTACAGGCATGGTAGCCGGTCTGGCGACTGTCACGCCAGCGTCTGGATTCATTGGCGTGCCTGGTGGAATCATTCTTGGTTTGGCTGGCGGTTATATCTGCTATGTGGCTGTCGATTTAATCCGTGGCAAACTAGGCATTGATGACAGTTTAGATGTCTTTGCGGTGCATGGCGTGGGCGGCGTTCTTGGAGCCTTACTGGTTGCAGTTCTGGCAACAGATGCCTTTTNCGGAATGGGTCTGGCAGAGGGGATAACCGTTGGCGGCCAGCTACTAGTTCAGGCCAAATCAATCTTAATTACTGTTATCTGGACAGCTGTAGCCAGCTTCATCATTTTGAAAATTGCCGCTGTCGCTGTTGGCCTCCGCGTAAATGACGATGCTGAACTGGAAGGTCTTGATTTATCCCAACATGGGGAGCGTGGATATCATTCAAGCTAAAAGGCCTGTAGCCTTAAATTGGTAATATTCTTAACCGCTCTTAGTCAGCCAGATTGAGGGCGGTTTTCCATTCTGCCCGTACATCAACATCCCTCTCCTCTGCGGGATGAAGCGCGGCAAGCGCATCCCCATCCAGATAACAAGATAATGCCCAGACCGCACTGGCCCGCAGGCGCGGATCATAATGAAGAAGATAAGATTTCACCACAGGAATTAACTTGTCATCGCCTGCATTACCAGCAGCAATAAGGCAATTGCGCATAAACCGTATATAGCCTGTACGCTTGATAGGAGAGGCAGAGAACAAAGATTTGAATCCCTCCTCATCAAGGCTGAGCATATCCAGCAAAGGCGGCATGGCGCGCCCTTTGGCAGCGGTGAGTTTCAGATCATGGGAAGACTCAGCAAATTTATTCCAAGGACAGACAGCCAGACAATCATCACAGCCGAAAACTCTGTTGCCCATAGCTGTTCTAAAATTAAGCGGGATTATCCCGGCAAATTCAATCGTTAGATACGAAATGCATCGCCGCGCATCCAGTTTATAAGGGGCGGGGAATGCATCTGTCGGGCAGATATCGAGACAGGCTGTACAACTCCCGCAGGAATCAGAAGCAGCCAGATCATGCGGCAACAGCCCATCTGTCAGAATTGTGCCTAAAAACAACCATGAGCCATAGCTGCGGGACACAAGATTAGTATGTTTCCCCTGCCAGCCCAGCCCGGCCTGAGCAGCCAGAGGTTTTTCCATCAACGGGGCAGTATCCACAAAAATTTTGACCTGCCAGCCTGTTCGTGCAGCTAAGCGCCCGGCCAACTGTTTCAAACGGCCTTTCAGCACATCATGATAATCACGCCCGCGCGCATAGACAGAAATATTAGCAGATGAGGTTGCAGTCAGATTATCCATCGGATCATGGTCCGGACCATAATTACAACCAAAAATAACCGCTGTGCGGGCCGCATCCCACATCGCTGTCGGGGTGGTACGTCTGTTACGTGTTTCCGCCATCCAGCCCATATCGCCGTGATGGCCTGCCTGCAGATAGTTATCCAGACTAGCACCTATGATAGCAGGCAGATCTGCGGCCGTAACCGCGCAGATATCAAAGCCTTCAGCCTGGCCCNTTGCAGCCAGCCACTCTTTGATATCATTTTGCTGTTTGTCCTTCATGGCCTAGAAGGGCGGGATATCACCGCGGGCCTGTTCTTCTGCAAAACCGGCGGCAAAATCATCCAGCAGGCCAGTGTCAATGGCCGAGCGCAGCCCGGCCATTAGGTCTTGATAGTGCTGCAGATTATGCCAGGTCAGCAGCATCAACCCCTGAATTTCGTCAGCCTTAAAAAGATGATGCAGGTAGGCCCGTGAAAATTTCATACAGGCAGGGCAAGAACAGCTTTCATCCAAAGGACGCATATCTTCTGCATGACGGGCATTTCGAATATTCACAGGTCCGCGCCGGGTAAAACCCTGTGCTGTGCGTCCAGAGCGTGTCGGCATGACACAATCAAACATATCCACGCCACGCTGGACTGCCCCAACAATATCAGCTGGTTTGCCTACCCCCATCAGATAGCGCGGCTTATCTGGCGGCATCGCAGGGCAGGTCGCATTCAAGGTTGAGAACATTGCCTCCTGCCCCTCACCTACTGCCAGTCCGCCAATGGCATAGCCTTCAAAGCCAATATCTGTTAGCGCTTTAATAGAGTGATGCCGCAAATCCTCAAATACAGATCCCTGAACAATCCCGAACTGGCCATAGCCGGTCCGTGCCACATAGGCAGAACGTGAGCGCGCCGCCCAGCGCATGGACAATTCCATGCTGGCTCGTGCCTCGTCATAAGTCGCTGGGAAAGGCGTGCATTCATCAAAAGCCATTGTGATAGTAGCATCCAGCATATGCTGGATCTGGGTTGAACGTTCCGGGGTCAGGTCAAAAATACTGCCATCCAGATGTGATTTAAAACTGACACCCTGTTCGCTAATATTGCGCAACGGCCCTAGCGACATGACCTGAAAACCGCCTGAATCTGTAAGCAATGGGCCATCCCAGCCCATTAATTTGCGCACCCCGCCCAGTCGTTCAACCCGTTCAGGTCCCGGCCTGAGCATCAGATGATAAGTGTTTGACAGGATGATTTGGGCGCCGGTAGAGGCAACCTGTTCCGGCATCATGGCTTTTACTGATGCCGCTGTGCCCACTGGCATAAAGGCAGGCGTATCTACGACACCAAAGCCTGAGGTCACGCGACCCCTGCGGGCAGCACCATCCTGCTGTAACACCTCAAAGCCAAAAGCAGGGCGATCATTTTTTGTCATGACGGCTCCTTTTTAACTAATAATGGGTGTCTGTTCTGACAGGACAACAAACAGGCATCACCATAGCTGAAAAATCGGTAACCGGAAACTATCGCATGTTGATAGACCATCTTTATGAAATCGTATCCAGAAAAGGCCGANACCAGCATCAAGAGCGTTGATTTTGGCAGATGAAAGTTAGTTAGGAGCATATCAATAACACCAAACTGATAGCCAGGCGTGATAAAGATATCAGTCTCGCCNGTGAACGGAGCCAACCGGCCGTNATGNACAAAAGCAGCCTCCAAAATCCGCAGAGAGGTTGTNCCAACCGCAATCACACGGCCGCCTGTTGCCTTTGTCTGCTGGATCGCTTTCACCGTATCCACAGAAACAGTCCCCCATTCGGTATGCATTTTATGTTCATGTATATCCTCTGTCTTNACCGGCAAGAATGTTCCTGCTCCTACATGCAGAGTCACGGCGGTGAAATTGATACCAGCAGAAATCAACTTTTGCCGTAATTCATCTGTGAAATGAAGTCCGGCTGTCGGTGCAGCAACTGCTCCGGCATGAGTGGCAAATAAGGTCTGATAATCATCCCGGTCTANCTCATCTGCGCCATCAGGGCGCCGGATATAGGGCGGCAACGGCATCTGACCATGCTGCTCAAAACAGCTATCAAGTGCGGCGCCAAACTGGTTAAACTGTAAGGTCACCTCACCGCCATCAGCTTTTTGGGTGACAACAGCTGAAAACCCGTCTGCAAAACTGATCTCAGTTCCTGGAAGGCATTTTCTTGCTGGTTTGGCAAAGGCTAGCCAGCTATCCTCTTTCAGTCGGCGATGCAAATTGATCCTCACCTTTCCCTTCCCCCGGCGGCCAATCAGCGCCGCTGGTATTACAGCTGTATCATTAACCACAAGCAAATCACCCGGGCGCAATAACTTTGGCAGGTCAGCAATAATATGATCTGAAATCCCGTCTGCTGCAGCTATTAAAAGCCGCGCTGTTTCACGGGGTCGTGCAGGGGTTTGAGCAATCAACTCTTCAGGCAGAAGATAATCAAAGTCAGACAGCAAGTTGGGCAAATCAGACATCGCAATGCTTTCAAGTGTTCAGAAAATCTGGATGATGCCTTCGACGAGTCGGTCATCTGACAGTACAACAATGGCCTGAATTTTTGCCTCAAGCATCATTTCTTCTGCCTGACCGTAGGAGGCATTAGCTGAAATCGTCTGCGGAGTCGGATTCATCACCTGTTCTGCTGTCAGGCTGGAAAGATCATGCCCCTCAACCAAGGTACGACGTAGGTCACCATCTGTAATAATGCCGCGCAGATCATCAGCTGCACCGACAAGAGCCAGCCCCAGCCGGCCTTCTGTCATTACTGCGACCACTTCGCTCATTACCATTTTCGGGTCAACAAACGGCAGGTCATGGCTGCGCATGTGATCTTTTGCCGTGTGAAGGAGTTTTTTACCCAACTTGCCACCAGGATGAGTCGCGGCAAAGTCTGCCGGCCGGAACCCCCTCCTCTCCATCAGCGCAACGGCCAGCGCATCCCCCAGCACTAGCGCAGCAAGAGTGGAGGTGGTTGGAGCCAGATTCAGAGGGCAGGCTTCTTTGTCAATTGCCGCATCAAGGCAGATATCTGCTGCGCGTGCCATTGTTGAATCGACATTTCCCACCAGCGCAATTATGCGAACAGCCAGGCGTTTGAGGGCAGGCAACAAGCGGGTAATTTCTTCTGTTTCACCAGAATTGGATATCAGGATGATCACATCCCCATTGCGCACAATACCTAGATCGCCATGCATGGCTTCTGCGGGATGCAAAAATACAGACGGCGTTCCAGTAGAGGTCAGCGTGGCAGTAATCTTTGCGCCGACAAGGCCTGATTTGCCCATACCGCAGACCACTACCGTACCGCTCATCCCTTCGAGAAGGTGAACGGCATCAGAAAAAGCGTTTCCAAGTTTGCCTTCAAGACTGTCCAAAGTCGTCCGATAAGCAGCGAACATTTCAGTGACAACGTCAGGTGCGCTCATGTCCACTTATCCCCTTTTAATCTCTGCAACTGACGTTTTACATCAAATTTAAACACCAGAAATAANGTCTATTTAGCACAAATACCCAACAAAAAGCGATGCATTTTCTGAAAATCAGCTGTCAAAATAAGCTTCAGCTGCAGCTATATCATCTGGCTGATTCACATTTGAGAATGGGTCTGGATGACCTGCAAAGTCTGCAATGGCCAATGAAAACCGGTCCGTAAAATCATCTATTTTACGCAGACCATCTTCAATCAATGCTGTTCTGAGGTCCTGCCGAATGCTGACGGGCCAGAGTCCAAAAACAGGATGACGCCGGCCAGATGAACGCGCCTGTGCCAGCGTGGCGTTCTCAGCAGTGCGGGCCTGCAAAAGCCTGAAGGCCAGGTCAGAGGAGATAAAAGGCGCATCAGTGGCACATGATAACAACAGATCGCATTCACAGTGGGATTGCGCCAGCCAGTCAAGACAGGAGAGAATACCTGCAAGCGGACCTGGCCAGTCAGGGAGACTGTCCGGAATGACAGGCAAACCATAGCTTTCAAAGCGTGATAAATCCCCATTTGCGTTAATTACGCGCACTTTATGCAGGGCTGTCGCGGCAAGCTGACGATCAAGAATTGTCTGGCCTCCAATAGACAGAAGGGGTTTATCCTTGCCGCCCATGCGCCGTGCCTGTCCCCCAGCGAGAAACCCGACAGCGACTGTATCCAGCGCTATCATCTAGAGTTGTCCTGCTGGCTGGCCCGCTGGGCAGACGGCTTNTCCGCTNCCTGTGCAGCCTGTCTGTCAACTTCATTCGCATCNAAAATTATCCGCTGTTGGCCCGATAAAGCCACAAACCTTGANCCCTTNGCGCGGCCAATCAGGGTCANGCCTGCCTGGCGGGCAAGNCGAACCCCNGCTTCNGTAAAGCCAGACCGCGATACCAACACAGAAATGCCCATCAGCACGGTTTTTATCACCATTTCAGAGGTCAGCCGCCCTGTGGTGTAGAACAGCTTATCCTCTGGGGCAATGTTATCCATGAACATGTAGCCCGCGATTTTATCAACCGCATTGTGACGTCCGATATCCTCGACATAAATCAGCGGTCTGTCTGCTGTGCACAGCACGCAGCCATGTATTGCGCCTGCTGTCAGATAAAGGCTGGGCGCTGTGTTAATCGCCTTTGACAAATGCATTAATTGCCGTGTTGAGATTCGCATATCTAGATTCAGCTTGATCTTGTCGAACCTGTCCATAATATCCCCAAACACGGTGCCCTGCGCACAACCTGATGTTCTGATTTTCTTCTGCAACTTGGCTTCATAATTGGTTTCATGGGCCGTACGAACAATCACAACGGACAACTCTTCATCATAGTCAATCGCAGTTATCTGGTCGCCATGCTGCAGCATACTCTGATTATATAGAAAACCGACAGCCATCTGTTGCGGGCGATCCCCCAAGGTCATCGCGGTGACGATTTCCTGTCGATTGAGGTAAATAGTCAACGGCTTTTCAGTCACCACCGGCAAATCAATAGGCTGACCAGACGCATCCACACCCCGGAGCGAGGAGGTCAGCCCCGCAGCATGCGGATCTGGGGCGATATCAAAATCTGACATATGTCGCGGGTTCCATTCTGGTCGAGTTTTATCAGCTTACTTCGTTCTTTTGTAGGACCCTTCACTTATATGGAGCAAGAAAAAAGCCTAATGCTTTCCGCTTGGCGGGGGCTATGAAAATCTGGTCTGAACAGATAGTTTTGCTGTATAGATTAACCAAAGGAGCCATTTTCTGGCTCAATAAGGATAAGATTTTCCCATGAAACTTCATTTTGCGGCCTCAACACACGCCGATTCGCAAAGCCGGATGGCTCAGCTAACAAAGCGTTATGGACAATTCGATGTTGAGCTTGCCGATATCATTGTTGTCCTAGGCGGCGATGGCCAGATGCTGCAAGCAATGCGGGACTCAATACAGCATAATCTGCCACTTTTTGGCATGAATTGCGGCCGTGTTGGCTTTTTGATGAATGAGTTCAGCGCGGACGAACTGCCAGAGCGAATTGCTGCCGCAGACAGAGCCGAAGTACATCCGCTGCGGATGTCAGCAACAACTGTATCCGGCCAGACCCATGAGGCTCTGGCGATCAATGAGGTGGCCCTGCTGCGGCAAACTCATAATGCTGCACATTGTGCTATTGACATTAACAGTAAGCGTGAGATGGAGATGCTAGTCTGTGACGGGATTCTGGTTGCCACACCTGCCGGGTCTACAGCCTATAATCTGTCTGCACATGGGCCCATTTTGCCTATCGGGGCAGAATTGCTGGCCCTGACACCTATTTCTGCTTTCCGGCCGCGGCGCTGGCGCGGAGCTTTACTACCNGCNAACAGCCATGTTCATATCGATGTCATTGANCCAGATTTCAGGCCACAATCCGTGACTGCTGATAATATTGAATTCCGCNATATTNCCGCTGTGGATATCTGGCANCGCCAGGATATCTNTATTCCACTACTATATGACCCGGGCAGCGGCCTGCCAGAGCGNATAATATCAGAACAATTCGCNCCTTAANCNGCNCCCAGAGCAGATGTGAAATCTGTTTTATGGTCNAGCTTGAGAAACTGATCGAGTTCATCGAACAATCGTGTTTTCACCTCTTCCAGTTCAGACAACAATTCATGTCTNGCGTCAGNAAATCNTATAATATNGCAATCTGGCAGCGCAGCCAACATGCGANGNCTGGCAGCAGGATCGACAATATTTTCGTCNNCNGGCAGAAAGGCAAGAACCGGNGCAGCAATTGCGCCCATCCAAGCCGGGTTTAAGGTGGTGGTAGCGCAGCTGTCAAACGCTGCNCTGATCCAACCNACAGAAGCATGAACCCGTCGCAATTCNGGCTGTNTTTCAAAAATCTGATATTGCTGATCATANCCNTCTGGTGANCGTGTCANNAGATTGTTTAGTTTGAATTTCCGNCGTTCTTCNATNCTGGGCATAGACACAAAAGGCANGGCGTGATAGCGCCATCCNGCCAGGATGAGCGCAGANGCCAGAATACGTGTCATCCAGANAGGCGGGGCTTTTGGCACGATCATCGGTGCAGATAAAATTANTTTNTNTGTAAACTGAGGGTAACGCCGNGCNAAGTTCAAGGCCAGATGCCCCCCAAGAGAATGGCCGAACACAGCCAGCTTTTCTGTCTGCCAACCTGCTGCTGTAAGAAGTTCATCCAGNGCAGAGAAATAAGCAGAGAAATGATCAAGATGAACNACCAATTGATGTGCGCCAAGCTGACCAGANCTCCCCTGNCCTGGCCANTCAATCATCAGACAATCATATCCTGCACCAACAAGACGGCGTGCAAACAGGGCATATTTTTCACAAAACTCTGTAAACCCAGGCAGAACAAGAACCTGTCCCCGGGCCTGTGGTCCTGCCTGCCAGAGATGACCACGTAGGGGATATTGTCTGGCTTCATTTTCCGGCAACAAAATGTCCCGTCCGCCAAGACGGCCCACCAAATCTGCTTCCTCTAGCGGGTTAAGGGCAGAGATAAGTGATGGCCAGCCTGCCCCGTCTCCGGTTACATGCTCTGTCATGGGCCCTGCCTTGCAGCAAGTTCAAGTGCAGCCTCGCCCCTGTCTGTTTCAAACCCTTTGGACTGGCGTGCCCACATTGAGGCATAAAGACCNTCCTGCGCCAACAAAGCATNATGTGTGCCGCGTTCAGCAATTTNGCCCTCTGCCATAACCAGAATTTCATCTGCATCAATTATTGTGGACAGCCGATGCGCNATCACAAGTGTCGTTCNGCTNGCAGAAACNTGATTTAAAGCAGCCTGNATATCTTTTTCAGTCTGGCTGTCTAGTGCAGAAGTAGCTTCATCAAAAAGAAAAATCGTAGGCTGTTTAAGAATCGCCCTGGCGATCGCCACACGCTGCTTTTCACCACCAGATAGCTTAAGCCCCCTTTCCCCTACCAGCGCCTCATAACCTTCTGGCAGGCGGGATATAAGCCCGTCAATCGCCGCCAGCGTTGCGGCCTGTTCTATCTCCTCCTGACTTGCACTTTCACGGCCATAGCCGATATTGTATCCGATTGAAGCATTGAACATGACGCTGTCCTGCGGTACGACGCCAATTGCCGCACGTACTGTAGATTGTTGCACCGTCTTGATATCCTGACCGTCAATAAACACGCGGCCTTCATCAGGATCATAAAACCGGAACAGCAGCCGAGATATTGTTGACTTTCCTGCTCCGCTTGGCCCCACAATGGCAACCCTCTTTCCAGCCGGAACCGTAAAGCTGACACCACGTAAAATTGCTCTATTGTTATAAGCAAAATGCACATCCTCAAAACAGACTTCACCAGAAACGAGATGAAGGTGCGGCGCATTATCCGGATCACGGACATCGGGATATTCATCTAGAAGCGTAAACATACGTTCCAAATCCACAAGAGACTGACGTATTTCGNGATATACCCAGCCTAGAAAATTTAACGGTAGATACAGCTGCAACAAATAAGTGTTCACAGTCACAAAATTACCAACAGTCAGCTTGCCCTGATGAATATCGTGACCAGCAATGCCCATAATCAGCACCAGCCCGAAGGCGATAATTGCCCCCTGGCCCACATTAACCGCTGCGAGCGATGTTCTAGACAGGACCGCNGCATCTTCATAAGCCCGCATTGAACTGTTAAAACGACGGGCCTCTGAAGCCTCAGCATTGAAATATTTCACTGTTTCATAGTTAATCAGACTGTCGATAGCCTTTGTTGCTGCCTGTTCGTCAGCAGCATTCATCTGCCGGCGGAATTTCATCCGCCATTCTGTAACCTTTATGGTGAACAGCGCATACAGACAAACCGTCACAAATGTAATGGCAGCATAAGGAAAACCAAATAAGANCCATAGCAACGCGCTGACAAAGATTACTTCCACCAGNAANGGCACAACCTCAAAAGCTGCNCTGGTCATCAGGAATTCCATGCCCTTTGCGCCGCGTTCAATTGCGCGTGTGAGCCCGCCTGTCTGCCGATCAAGATGAAACCGCATAGACAAGGCATGAAGATGGGTAAAAGCCNTCATTGCNGCNGCACGAACCGCCCGCTGGGCAACNCGGCTGAACAAATATTCCTTGGCCTCTGAAAAAATCTGCTGACCAAGGCGAGACAAAGCATAGGCGCCAAGTAAATACCACAACACCATCATTGAAAAGCCGTTATCACCATTCACAAGATCAACGGACCAGCCATAAATCAATGGCGTGAAAATATTGGAGGCTTTGGCCAAAATAAGGCAGATGAAGGCCCCTNCAATCCGNTTACGAATTGAACGGTTGCCCCGCGGGGCGGCAAATCGGANAATTTCCCATAACAGACCGGCCATNGTCCGGCGCGANGNCCGAACAANCGGTTGAGGCTGATGGTCAGTCATTTAAGAGACTGTAAAGCTTTCCCCGCAGCCACAACGGGCTGTTTCATTGGGGTTTTTAAAGGTGAAAGATGAGGCAAACTTATCTTCCAACCAGTCCATTTCAGAACCAATAATGAACATAACTGCGGCCGGGTCAATGAAAATAGTCACGCCTTTATCTTCGATCTTATCTTCAAATTGTTTTTGTTCACTTGCAAATTCAACCTGATACTGGAGCCCGGAACAACCTGCTGTTTTTATGCCAACCCGCAGGCCAATTGCTGTGCTTTCAGCTCTATCCATTAGCTTGCGAGCCTGTTTGGCTGCCGCATCTGTCAGCGTTAGTATAGGCTGGCCAGTCCCAAAAGGGGTGATTTCGGTCTGTGTCATTTCATCACACTCCTGTTATTCGTCATAGTGCGCCGATCAAAAACCATAATCAAGAGCCAGCTTTGCATCTTCGCTCATGCGCTCCGGTGTCCAAGCAGGTTCCCATACAAGAGTCACCGCGACCAGCCCTGTCCCGGTAAGCGCGGCAACGGCCTCAGCCACCTGGGCAGGCATTTCCCCAGCAACAGGACAGCCTGGTGCCGTGAGCGACATATTTATCGCCACATCCCCATTTGGATGACAGGTAATGTCATAAATCAGGCCCAAATCATAAATATTTACTGGAATTTCTGGATCTCTAACCGTTTTCAAAGCTCCAATCACAACTTCTTCAGCCAGCGCGTTGCCCTTGCTATCTGTCAGCGCAGTTCCGGCATAAGCTGTGTAGCCAGATGAGGTGTCAGGCAGAAAATCAGCCAAGGACGGCCCATCAACTTGGGTAAAATCAGCAGGGACTTTGGACATGCCGCTCATATCTTTGTTATCCTTATTTGCTCAGCCAAAAATACGGTTAACTTTTTCGAGCGCCTCAGCCAGCACGTCAAAATCTGATTCTTGTGTGTAAACGCCGACAGATGCCCGTGCCGTCGAGCCCAGCCCATAGAATTTCATCAGAGGCTGAGCGCAATGATGGCCAGCGCGGATCGCTACTCCATCCTGATCAATCAGCGTCGAAATATCATGCGGATGTGCGGCATCAAGGGTAAATGAAATCACGCCTGATTTATCCGCCGCCATGCCTATGAAATTCAAGCCCTGAACAGACGCCAGACGCTGATGACCATACCGCAGCATATCCATTTCATGATCCCGCAGATTTGCCATACCAATCTGTTGAACAAAATCCACGGCTGCCCCCAGACCAATACATTCAACAATGGGCGGTGTCCCCGCTTCAAAACGCAAAGGCGGTTCAGCATAAGTTGACCGATCCGTTTTAACATCATCAATCATATCCCCGCCCCCTAGAAATGGCGGCAGACCAGCCCATATCTCAGACCGGCCCCAGCACACGCCTATGCCACTTGGCCCGTATAGTTTGTGACCGGAGAAGACGTAAAAATCACAGCCCAGATCAGTCACATTTACAGGTAGATGCGTCACTCCCTGACAACCATCCACTATACAGATGGCCCCATTTTCATGGGCTAGGGCTGCAATTGCAGCAATCGGGAAGACTGTGCCCAAGACATTGGAGACATGCGGGACAGAAATAATTTTGGTCCTTGGCGTTATATGCGCCTTAAATTGTTCCATATTGAAGCTACCATCTGCATCAACAGGAGCGGCAACCGTCTTTGACCCAACTCGGCCACCCAAAAGATGCCAGGGGACGATATTGGCATGATGATCAGCAACTGAAATCAGCACCTCATCGCCTTCTCCTAGATTGGTGTTACCATAGCAATGCGCAATCAAGTTAAGGGCCATAGTCGCCCCAGATGTGAACACAATCTCTTTTTCAGAACGCGCACCAATGAGATGGGCAACCTTGCCCCGCACAGCCTCATAAGCATCTGTTGACGCTTCAGACAAATAATGCAGGCCGCGATGAACATTGGCATAGGTCTGGCTGTAAGCAGAAGACATGGTATCCAGAACCATCTGCGGCTTCTGGGCAGATGCTGCTGAATCAAGATAAACTAGCGGTTTACCATTCACTTGTTGGTCGAGGATGGGAAACTGCGCCCGCACAACGGTAGCATCGAAGCCCATCTTTTGCCTTGTCTTAATTATGGAGGCCTGTTGTGTCATCTACTTACCTGTTATTCAACTCCAGTTTGACGTGCCGTCCAGCCAGATACCTGACCCCGCAAAAAGTCAGCAAAAGGCTGGTAGCTGATTTCTTCCAATGTATCGACAAGAAAGGCATCAATCAGCATGGTGCAGGCCTCTGCTTCATCAATGCCGCGGCTTTTAAGGTAAAACAGAAGCGTTTCGTCCAACTCGCCAACGGTTGCCCCATGGCTACAGACAACGTCATCGGCAAAAATTTCAAGCTCTGGCTTAGCATCAGCCTCAGCGTCCCGAGACAGCAATAAGGCTCTACTCATCTGCTGGCCATCTGTTTTCTGGGCATCCGGAGCAACCCGCACTCGCCCCTGAAAGACACCTCGTGCCTTGTCATCCAGCACACCGCGGATCAGCTGCCGTGACTTACAATCAGCATATTCATGGCTGACAACTGTTGTAATGTCATGATGCTGGTTATCGCAGCCAAGATAAACAGCTGACATGGCAGCCTGTGCATCTGGGGCGGCAAAAAAGCAATGCGTTTCCATGCGGGTTATCTGGCTGCCCTTGGAGACCGAAAAACTATTCACATTTGCCTGACCGTCAAGCCTGAATAAAGTCAGGCCAAGATGTGTTGTGTGACCAGCTTCATCCTGGAGCTTGATGTGATCAAGTGTTGACCCCTGACCAAGCCGCACAAGAATAAGAGGCTGCGACAGACTGGATGCCCCTTCATGAAGTTCTGCCAAATGAAGATGCGCACCATCGGCAATATCAATGAAAACAAAAGGATGAGATGCTTCATCTGTTCTACCATCTGTGAATTGCAGAATAAGCGGCGTATCAATCTTGGCTGAATCTAAAACCTCAATCTTCACAGCTGCCGTCTGGCGACTGGCCGACAATGCTGTCAGATGGTGATTGTCTGGCAATAAGGCAAAAGCCTTATGGCAGGTGGCCTTGTCAGCAGAAATGTCTGTTGCAATGATGCCCGCAGGAAGGCTGGCGGCCGCAAGGTCAGGCTCTAAACCGGCTGTGAAGTTCAACACTTCTCCGTGAAGCCTTGCATCGCGGGCTATTGAAGCGCTCTGTTTTGGCGGGTTTAGAACGACATCTGACAAATGCGACAGTGAAGTGAATTTCCAGGCTTCTGTCTGCCCATTTGGCCAGTTCACAGCTTCAAGATAACTCTGCGCTGCTTCTTTTCGATCGGCCCATGTTTCATAGAGACGTTCAGGCTGCATCGCCAAGCCCCGCATAACCATTTTCCTCAACTTCAATTGCCAGCGTCTTGTCACCGGATTTGACAATCCGCCCACCTGCTAAAATATGCACTTGGTCTGGGACAATATGATTTAAAAGACGCTGATAATGAGTAATGACTAGCATGCCCCGCTCAGCCGAACGCAGCATATTCACGCCTTCTGAAACGATCTTTAGCGCGTCTACATCAAGTCCTGAGTCGGTCTCATCTAGTATCGCCAATGATGGTTTCAGAAGGGCCATCTGCAGAATCTCATAGCGTTTCTTCTCACCACCAGAAAAGCCAACGTTCACAGGCCGTTTCAGCATGTCATCTTTGATGCCTAGCTCTTTGGCTTCTGCGCGGACCATTTTTACAAACTCAAGCTGATCGACCTCATCTTTACCTGATTCGCGTAGACGGGCATTTACCGCCGCCCGCAAAAACGCCATACCGCCCACACCGGGAAGTTCAACAGGATACTGGAAGGCCAGAAACATCCCGGCACGGGCCCGTTCGTCAGCTTCCATTTCCAGCACAGACTCGCCATCGAGAAGAATATCACCTTCTGTAACCTCATAACCGTCACGCCCGGATAACACATAGGATAAGGTTGACTTACCAGACCCGTTTGGCCCCATGATGGCATGGACCTCACTCCGGCCGATTGTCAGATCAATCCCATGCAGGATTTCGGTGTCGCCGATACGGGCATGCAGATTTTTAATTTCAAGAAGAGACATAAATCACAAATTCCTTTTCCTCATTAACCAACAGAACCTTCAAGGCTGATCCCAATAAGCTTTTGGGCTTCAACCGCAAATTCCATAGGCAGTTCTTTCATAACCTCTTTACAAAAGCCGTTCACAATTAAAGACACAGCTTCTTCCTCGTCTAATCCGCGCTGCAGACAGTAAAACAGCTGGTCTTCAGAAATGCGTGACGTCGTAGCTTCATGTTCAATTTTGGCAGATGGATTGCGCGACACCATATAAGGTACTGTATGCGCTCCACATGTATCACCAACCAAGAGTGAGTCACACTGAGTAAAATTCCGGCTATTCTCAGCAGCCTTGTTCATCTCGACAAGACCACGATATGTGTTGTTTGACCGCCCGGCAGAGATGCCTTTGGAAATAATAGTTGAGCGCGACCCCTCCCCTAGATGAATCATCTTTGTACCGGTATCTGCCTGCTGAGCGCCGTTTGTTACAGCAACTGAATAAAATTCTCCCACAGAATCCTTCCCCTTCAATACACAGGATGGATATTTCCAGGTTATCGCTGACCCAGTTTCTACCTGAGTCCAGGAAATTTTTGACCTATCTCCGCGGCAGGCCCCGCGCTTAGTGACAAAATTATAAATTCCACCCTTGCCGGTTTCATCACCCGGGTACCAGTTCTGCACAGTTGAATATTTTATCTCAGCATCGGTCTGAGCAACAAGTTCAACAACTGCTGCATGAAGCTGGTTTTCATCCCGCTGGGGGGCTGTACAGCCCTCGAGATAGGAAACATAAGAGCTATCTTCAGCAATAATCAACGTGCGTTCAAACTGACCGGTGTTTTTCTCATTAATCCGAAAATACGTGGACAATTCCATCGGACAGCGCACGCCCTTGGGAATGTAAACAAAAGAACCATCGGTAAACACAGCCGAATTCAGCGCAGAAAAATAATTATCCGATACCGGAACTACAGATCCCATATATCTGCGTACTAGATCTGGATATTCGCGGATAGCCTCTGAAATGGGACAAAATATAACTCCAGCCTTAGCCAACTCTTCACGAAAGGTTGTAGCCACGGATACAGAATCAAAAACCGCGTCTACAGCCACACCAGCCAGCATCTTCTGTTCATTCAGCGGGATACCTAATTTTTCGTAAGTGCGCAGCAGCTCTGGATCCACCTCATCGAGAGATTTCGGCGCTTCAGCTGATTTTGGCGCTGCATAATAATAGATATCATCATAATCGATCGGCGGGATATTCAGCTTGGCCCAGTCAGGCGGTGTCATCTTCAGCCAATACCGGTAGGCCTTCAGACGCCAGTCAAGCATCCATTCGGGTTCCATCTTCTTCGCCGAAATAAACCGAATAACATCTTCTGACAGTCCCTTGGGGGCTTTTTCTGTCTCAATATCCGTCACAAAGCCATATTTATAGGCTCCAGTCGCCTGTTCAACGGCTTCAATGGTTTCAACTGTCGCTACCATATTTTGCTACCCAATCTTCACGTTCGTAATTAGTTTCATGTGCTTGTCTGTATCTGTTGAGCTGATGCTGGGTCGGGAAAAAGAGTGACCGGATCAAATAAGTCGGCGAGACTGACAGATAAAAGCGCCTCTCTGAGGGCTGTATTCACACGGTTCCAATTGCCCCCCATAAAACAGCCCTGCTGCACAGAACAGGGCTCTTCCGCCCCATCAACACAAGCTGTAAGGGCGATGGGTCCCTCAATAGCCTCAACCACCTCTGCAATACTGATTCGGCTGACCGGTCGAGAGAGCTGACAACCGCCACGAATACCACGCTGTGTCCTCACCAGATCTGCCGCTACCAACGCTTTGATCACCTTCGCAGCTGTTGCTTGTGTCAGCTGAGCTGCCTCGGCAATCTGCCCACTGGACAACAAACTGTCCTGGCGGCTGTGTAACACACCCAGCACTAGGATGGCGTAATCTGTCATTCGGTTAAGCCGAAGCATTTTCTGATTAATCTTTCCCGTCTGTCACAGCCCTTCACTCTCAATTACAAAACATCGTATTTGCGAATGATTATCATAAACAGGACTATATTGGTCTTATTTAGTAAACATAAGAAATGCTGAGTCAAAAGCAAGGCAGCTTTAAACAATTTAGGGCTCAAATTTGACAAGTTTTACACTTTTTTCGGATGGTGGCAGGCCTAGGTCTGCCATCAGCAACAAATTCAGTTAAAGGCTTCTGGCCTTAACTGATATCTGCCTTCTTCAAGGCCGGTGAACACATCTTCAATATCAGGATGTCCAACGGGCCCATTTTCATCATCAGACAACAGATTTTGCTGTGACACATATGCAGAGTAATAGCTATCAGCATTCTCAGCCAACAAATGATAAAAAGGCTGCTCACGTGCAGGCCGAACATCTTCCGGAATGGAAGCGTACCATTCTTCTGTGTTATCGAATTCAGGATCAACATCGACGATTACGCCCCGGAAGGGGTAATGACGATGACGTACGATATCACCAATACAGAATAAAGGCTTATGTGTCGGTTTTGTTTTTGTCATCGGGCAGACTTAAGGCTCTCAGAACCGGTCTTTGACCTTAAGAACCTGCTTACCACCATACATACCTGTTTTAAGGTCAATGTGGTGTGGACGATGTAGTTCACCAGTTACCTTGTCTTCAACATAGGCATCACTCTTAAGAGAGTCATGGGCCCGGCGCATGTCCCGCTTGGATTTGCTAATTTTACTCTTTGGAACAGCCATTATTTTTATTTCCTGCATACGGCACTCTGGACCAACGCCAGAGCAGCTTCTATTTCCACCTGCACAAGCCCGCTTATACGCCTGAACAAATGGTGAAGTTATAATATTGGTGGAGCCAGACGGGATCGAACCGACGACCTCATGCTTGCAAAGCACGCGCTCTCCCAGCTGAGCTATGGCCCCTTAACACTTTGTCACCTTACCTTCCTCAAAATTGGGGGAAGAATGAAGGCCTTGTATGGGTGAAATACCCATTAAGGTCAAGCTAAATTTCACACATGCAGACGGTTTTTTTGACAAATATTCTAATCAGCAGCTGTGAGATGGTGAAGAGCGTCAATTACAACTGGGTGCATCAATTTGCCCTGATACACATTTAGACCAGCAGCCAGATGTGTATCAGTTTCAAGAGCCGCCATGCCGTTTTCTGCAAGCGCCAGCACAAACGGCAATGTCGCGTTATTCAAAGCCTCAGATGAGGTGAGCGGCACAGCACCTGGCATATTTGCCACACAATAATGAACTATTCCATCAACCACATAGGTAGGGTCTTGATGCGTCGTCGGGCGTGATGTTTCAAAACAGCCCCCCTGATCAATCGCTACATCAACCAACACTGCCCCAGGCTTCATTTGCTTTAGCTGCGCGCGAGAAACAAGCTGCGGTGCGGATGCCCCTGGAATGAGAACCGCGCCAATGACCATATCTGCTGATGGGAGGGCTTCAGCCAGTGCCGCATCTGTTGAATGGCGGGTCTCTAGAGCTGTACCAAAAATATCGGACAAATAACGCAGTCTCCTCAACGACCTGTCAAATACGGTCACGCGCGCGCCCAAACCCACAGCCAGACGCGCCGCATTTGCCCCAACAACACCGCCACCAATAATAACAATATCCGCAGCTTTTGTGCCTGGCACACCAGAGACTAGAAGACCGCGCCCCCCTTCATGCGCTTTTAGACAGGATGCCCCTTCAATGACAGATAGGCGGCCAGCAACCTCTGACATGGGGGCCAACAAGGGTAGGCCACCCTGATCATCAGTGATGGTTTCATACGCAATCGCGCTGCATCCAGATGCTATTAAGCCAGCTGCCTGAGCGGCATCAGCTGCCAGATGAAGATAGGTAAACAGAATCTGGTCAGATGTCAGGCGCGCCCATTCTGCTGGCTGCGGTTCCTTGACTTTTACAACCATCTGGGCCTGCTGGAATACCGCTTCAGCCGTTTCAAGAATCTCTGCACCAGCCTCTATATAATCTGCATCAGATTCTGCAATACCGCGCCCGGCACCCGTTTCAACGTAAACATTATGGCCTTTTGCGGTTAATTCCTTCACCGAGGACGGAACCAACCCTACCCTATGTTCATTTGCTTTGATCTCAGTAGGCACACCTATGCGCATAACACTCCCCCCTTTATTGGCTTTGCCTGCAGGTTTGCATTCACCTCAGAAGCAAAAGCTTACAAGAATTTACTAGGAATGTGATTGTGAAATTATGCGCGTTTAGAATAATTTGCTGAACATTTCTTAACTTTTATGATAAAATTACAATGATTATTGTGCAGTTTATTAATTTTTAAAAATAAATTATTTATAGAAGGAGGCGGAAATGGACAAATTGGACCGGTCAATCCTTTCAATTCTTCAGGAAAATGCGCGGATTTCTAATGTTGATCTGGCCGACAGAATTGGTTTATCCGCATCAGCCTGTCTGCGGCGCGTTGCCCAGCTAGAAAAGGATGGCCTAATTACCGGCTACCATGCGAACCTTAGCCTGGAGAAGCTTGGCCATTCTGTTCTGGTGCTGGTGCATATAACGCTGCAGGGCCAGTCAAAAGAAATGCTGCAGGATTTTGAGGCTGCAGTCGGCAATATACCTCAGATTCTAGCCTGTTTTTTGCTGGCTGGCGAAAGTGACTATCTGTTACGGGTAGCAGCAAAAGATGTGGCTGATTATGGTCGGATACATTCAGATTTTCTTGCAGCATTGCCACATGTTATGCGCATGGAAAGTAATTTTGTGTTGCGTGAAGTCACCAACCGCGGTCTGTCTGCAGACAGTATTTAAGCGCGCANGCGCTGACCAAAAGCACGGATGTCCTGAAGGGATTGGGTGAACTCCGACCAGTCATCTGAGGCAGAAATTGGTGCCCATATCCNTTCAACAACATCAATTTCAAGCGAAATAAGCGGAGCGGNCCGCATAGCCTGAACAGATGTTTTGGTCTGTCGCGGCGATAATGAAGATGCGTAATCAGCGAGCTTGACCAGTTCAGCAGAATCACGCCAGGCTGGATCAGCAAACTTGTCCGGCCTGTGCCCCCCATACAACTCATGAAACAGCCTGTCCCAGCCGATTTGGCTTGCTTTGGCAGCCTCAAAGACCAGAGCTGACAATTGGCTTGCATCGTCATCAGTGCCCTCTACGCCGAGGCGCCAGCATACCCGGCGGGCAACATTGCGTTCTACGGAAGTATAGAAGCTTGACAGCGTTTCTGCCAATACCTCCGAGTCTACAATAGGCACAAAACAGTCTGCTAGCCGGCATAAAGCCCACATGGCTGCTGAGGGTTGGCGACCGTAAGCATAGCGGCCTGTTTGATCGAAATAGGCAGCAGTAAAACCTGGATCAAAATGAGGCAAAAACCGCCATGGCCCATAATCAAAACTTTCCCCTGTGATGTTAAAATTATCTGTATTCAGAACGCCATGCACAAACCCGGCGACCATCCATCCCGCAACCATGTCAGACACACGCTCTGCAAATCCCGGCAAAAAAGATAAGATCAGCTGTTCATACGCCAGATCTGGGTCTAGTTCAGGATAGTAATGACGAACTGTGTGGCGTAGCAACTTTTCAAGATTGTCTGCCTGCCCCAAATAAGCAAGTCGCTGAAAACTTCCAATTCGAATATGACCATGCAGCAGCCGAACCAGAACAGATGAGCGTGTGGGAGACGGCTCATCATGCCGCTCAAGTGCTTCACCAGTTTCAATCAAACTGAAGCTCTGTGATGTCGGCACATTTAGGGCCGTTAGCAATTCGGTCGCCAAAACCTCACGCACGCCGCCTTTCAAGGTCAGGCGCCCATCAGCAGTGCGTGCATAGGGCGTTCGCCCAGACCCTTTAGTTCCCAAGTCAAGAAGGTGACCTGTCTGCTGGTCTTTATATTGCGCAAACAAAAAACCCCGCCCATCGCCCAGCTCCGGATTGTAGGTACCGAACTGATGCCCGTGATAGCGAAGCGCAAGCGGCTCAGGCAAGCTGCCCTGTAAAGGCATAAACCGGCCGAAATGATCAATAAATTGTTCGTCTGAAAGGTCCTGAAGGCCAATTTGCGCCGCGGCCCGCTGATTGCGATAACGGAGAATATACTGAGGAAAGCGCGCTGGGGTAACAACGTCATAAAAGGCCGGGCCAAGCTGGGTATGTATAATTTGTGGCTCTGCTATTGACATCAATTGTCACCAAACAATGTTTTCCAGCCGACTTTCGCAATTTCGACTTTCACGGCGTGGGAAGAATAGACAAGCAAAATTTACCTGCATAGCCTGTTTTTCATAAAAGGAACAATCCACTTCTAGTCCAACCAGGAGAGCAGTGATATGGATGAATTCGTTTAAGTTCTGCAGCCAATTGAAACCGCACAAGGCCTGCCAAACAGCTGCTACACTGACCCAGTTATGTTTCAAATTGGAAAAAAGCAGATATTCGCTTCAAACTGGGCTGCTATTGGCTTTGGGTTTGATGTGCCGGTTCCTGGTTGTGTCTATCCTGTCAATTTTCGAGGCATTCCGTTGGTTGTAGTGCGCGGCCGTTCAGGTGAGATAAAGGTGTTTGAGAATGCGTGCCGTAATCGTGGGATGATTTTGGTTGAAGAAGCCATGAAATTGAGCGGTCCCATTACCTGTCCATATCATGCATGGGCTTATGATTTTGACGGTACACTGCGGGCAACACCGCATGTCGGTGGACCTGATATTCATGAGCACCATTCTGTTGNCTGCACCGCTTTGTCTTTAAATGAAATACCTTCNGCNATCTGGCGCGATGTGATTTATGTAAATTTGTNAGGCAAAGCTNCCCCGTTCGANNAAAAAGCAGCCGCGCTTCAAACCAGATGGGCTGAGTTTGAGCAGGAACTGTATTTCNNCGGCGGNGNTTCTTATTTTGAGCTTGATGTTNCCTGTAACTGGAAGCTAGCTGTAGAAAATTACTGTGAGGCGTATCACCTGCCGTTTGTGCACCCCAACCTGAACAGCTATTCCCGCTTAGAGGACCATTATAATATTCTGGATGATGCCAGCTATGCTGGCCAAGGAAGCAATGTCTATGCGACACAAATTTCGGGTGAGGGACAACAATTATCAAAATTTAGAGGCCTGTCAGAAAAATGGAACAGAGCTGCTGAATATTGCGCATTTTTCCCAAATGTTCTGTATGGGGTCCACAAAGACCACACCTTTGCCATCATTCTTTTACCAAAAGGTCAGAAAACTACCATTGAACGCATAGCCTTCTATTACGCGGATGCGCAAATGCTGTCAGCTGATTATGCCTTAATGCGGGCAAAAAATGCGGCGATGTGGAAAGATGTGTTTATGGAAGATATCGAGGTTTTAGAAGGTATGCAGGCCGGACGCATGGCCCCATCTTATGATGGTGGAAAATTTTCTGCAGTTATGGACTATCCAACACATCATTTTCATAAATGGGTGGCGCAGCGTATGATGCGGATAGGCTAAGATAATTTGCTGACTTAGATGGAGCAGTTCGAAAAGTTGATTAAATTGAGCCGCTGTTCTGCAGCTCAGCTTCAAACATTTGGCTAAGTTTGCCTGACAAAACATAGTCACGGATAAAATCACCAAGCCGCTCAAATTCAGTGTAAAAACGAGTTCCTTTTGCCTCTCCTAGACCTTTGAACTCACCAGACATTTGGCGGACAAGCGACAAATCAGAAAGAGGCGGGGCAAGAACTACATTTAGGCCCTCAAGAATTTGAGAAATAGCAGACAGGTCGCGTTGTGCCGGAGGAATGCGGTTGGGCACAATGATAAGGTGGGGGGTAACAGACCCACTGCTTTCTTTCCGCTCATCCATCTCGCGCACAAATTCAACAGTTGGCCGTAAATCAGCCCAGGACAGTGAAGTTGGGATGATAATACACTCACACATCATTGCGATTTGCCAGACATTACCCGGCCACCCTGCACCAGTATCCACAATGGTCAGGGACTCCGCATTTGAGCGCATGCGGCGCATGATACTGTCCAGCGTNACTAGACTAAGACCATCAAACCGATCACTGACAGGAACATGACGGATATCACGTTCGTCAGCAACAGAACCAAGCATTTCAAAGGATGTACCTTGACGATCTGTATCCAACATCTGAATCGGGCGTTTAGGAAAACATGTCCTGAAATAATCATAGAGAAAAGCCGTAATCGTGCTCTTCCCCACACCGCCTTTGATGTTACCCACAAAAATGGACTGGCCTTGTTCCATTTTTTATCCTGTCTTTANATGCTAAATNCATAACTCTGCAAAATCACTGCCAATGTATCATAAACGCCACANTTAAGACAGTTTAAAGCTTTACCTTTCTTTTTTAAGNAATTGTTAAAAAGAAACAGGAGAACCTACCCAAACTAGCCTTTGGTTTCTGTCACAATATCCCACAGACAGACTGTTGGATACTGAGGACAAATTATCCAATAAAGTAGCCGGCTGGACAATAATCACGCCTGTCCAATTTTCTGGCCGNCCCTCCCTGCTCTGCTNGGGAGCAGAAATATATATAGGCGAAGGTAGATCGCGGCAACTTGCCAGTAAGTCANCCAAATGCGGCACGGCCACAAAGGCAAAAGAAGGGGCAATTGCCTGATTATCTGAATAAATATTTTTTAAACCTTCAAGAGGTTGTCCAGAAGCAACCATATTCTGAAAACACGTAGATAGAGGGTTTCTAATACGCTCACAACGCTCAGGGGCAAGACCTGCATCCCGCATTCTCACTTTATGGGACGCTGCAATCCAGTCAGCAACAGACTGGGCTCGGCTAGTCATTTGTTCATTATGGTTCTGCGATATTTGGTTATTCAGAAACACAGCCCCAAAAACAAACAGACAAAACAGACCTGCAATAAAAATACTAACTTCAAGTTGAGATAAGCGCCGATCTAGAATGGCTTGCTCATGCAGATTTGTCTGAGNNGNCGCTTTGTTAGCNTGTTGTTCTTTCGCCATGAGCTAAACTTCATNATTCTCTAATTTACCAATATAATTGTCTGAGGTANAGAGCATAACCGACCATGTTGCCCTTTACTATGGCCAGACTTGTCGATTATTTGACATTTAAAATAAATCAGGAAAATCAGATTAGGATATAGATGATAATTCACGCGCCTGTATATATAATGATTGGGTTTCATCAATATATATGTCACGAGTGATGTGACCGCTCTGATATAGGTCTCTTAGTCTAACCATTTCCTTCTCGATAAGCCGAAGGTGATCTGGTGTAGACATCCGGTCTGTCACCTCCAAAGAAGTTGTTGTCAGCTCTGCAGGATTTGATTTTTGTCTTGGGCGCTTGAAAATCTGAAAATCTTCAACCTGCTCTGCTGCCAATTCAGAATTTTCTATTTTATTCAAGCTCTGTGCAGCAAAGGCGTCACCCCCCTCAGGCCGAGTGGCTTCGGGGATGATAGGCTTAGCCGCAGGCGTTTCAGCTCTATCTTGGTCAGCAGCATCTTCTTTCTGATTTGATAGCTTGCTGTCGGATGGTCGGCCACGAAAAGCAATTAACAAGAGAAAAACTAATAATATTCCAAGAACCAAGCTCAGCAGTATAATCAATATCCGCGCCGGGTCGGTTACACCGAATGCGAAGAAAAGTTCAGTGACAGAAACTGGTAATTGAATGTCAGTCATAGCTACCGTTGTGCATGAAACACCCACAAATATCAACTNTNAATCGCGGCCTTATTAAAGCAGAACAGNCTAAAAAAAGAAAAAATAAGTAGCAAAATTTTTCATTTGACAGGCAGCATCAATTAGTCGCTAAGTAAAACCTCTGATGCCTTAAGTGACTTATGCAGAGAGCTTTGATAATAAATAGGTCTGTGATAGATGTTTCCTTTCGCCACATGGACCAGAGATTCGGTTGATGATTTTGGATTTTTTGAATAAGCTGATGCAGGAATATATTTGCGACCTGCCAAATCGCGACTTTGCAAGCCTTAAAGAGCCTGAAGTAGTCTGACAAGCTACTAAATCAACCGACTTGACCATTCGCTGCAGACAGCATCGTTCGAAGAGCGGAACGGAGCAGATATTGAACCCATCTTTGCCGCATTAATCCATGATTTTGGCAATGCACTGGCACCAGAAAATCATTCCCAAGTGTCCACAACAATTATTCAGCCCTTTTCCCTTGATGAGGTAGCATGGATTCTGCAAATGCATGGTCTGTTTCAGATGTATTGTTATTTAGACAAATTCAGTTTGGAAAAAGATGGCAGAGATATTTACAGCGAGCATAAATTATTCAATGTGGCTGTAAAATTCTGTCAAAAATGGAACCAGTTACCTTTTGTTCCTGAATGTCAAAAAAGGAACTCAGTTATTCTGAGCCCACAACCATACAACAATACAGCTAAGTAAAAAACGATGTTTAGACGCCTGAGCCAATCCTTGTTTGAATCTTCTATCAAATCTGCCTATACCCGTCGTTTCAAAGAAAAGGGCGCACAGGCAGAGGGTGTGTTCTGGTCCTCACGGGTCAGTCAGACAGCCCGGTTTGAGCAAGTGCTGGCAGATATGAAGGCTGAGTTTGGTTCAACTAGCTTCTACATTGCAGATATTGGCTGTGGTTATGGGGCGCTGTTTAACTATATCCAGAGCAAACCTGCCTGGCGTCAAATAGACTACAGCGGAGTGGATATAACGCCTGATATGGTGAGTTATTGTAAACGCGAACATAACTCTCACAAACATCGCTTTTCACTGGGCCGACAGCCCAAACATCCTGTTGATTTTGCTGTCTTTGTGGGCACGTTTAACCTTTGCCACACTGATGATTATGAGCTTTGGGAAGATTATATTTTGCACCAGTTAGCTTTTAGCTGGGCGCGAGTCCGATATGGACTAATCCTCAACATCACCAGCCTTGAAACAGCTAAAATCAATAATCATATCTTCTACGTGAACCCAGAGGCATTTGCAAAAAAGCTCGCCAGCCGATTTGGCGCGGTCAGCGCGTCACCTACTCAATTTGTTCCCCAAGACACAACCTTCATCATTTGCAAGGAAAAACATGAACGCCATACTACAAAATTGCGTAAAGCTCAGCGATAACAGCAAGGGAGCCGCTTTAATGACGGCCGCTTCGCTTGCCTTCGTTCTGAATGATTTCATGATGAAGCTTGTTTTTACAGAACTGTCTGTCGTTCAGAGTGTTTTTCTGCGCGGGCTATTCGTTTGTCCCATGCTTATTCTGATCTGCCTGCAGCGGCATCAGCTTTTTGCAGCTGTGCCGCTCAGCGACCGCGGTATCATTGCCTGCCGAACAGCACTAGAAATTTCAATCACGTTTTTGTTTCTGCTAGCGCTGTCACAATTGTCACTGGCTCACGTGACAGCTGTTCTACAGACGGTTCCATTAATTCTGACTGCATTTGCTGCAATAATCCTGCGAGAAAAGGTCGGCTGGCGGAGATGGATGGCGGTTGTCACAGGTTTTATTGGCGTCATGCTTATCATCAAGCCGGGGCTGGATGGTTTTTCTGTATTTTCCTTATCTGTTCTGATGGCGGCAATACTGATCGCAGCCCGTGATATTTTGACTCGCCAGTTAAGTGTTCAGACGCCCTCATTTCTTGTTGCATTGGTTACAGCGCTCGCCGTTACAGTTGCAGGCGGCATGGCCACTGTTGCTACTGGCTGGCAGGCACCATCACTATCCAGCTGGTTCTTAATGGGCGGCGCAGCGCTGGCAATACCTGCGGCATATGTGCTGAGCATTGCCACAATGCGTGTTGGAGATGTCAGCTTTGTCACCCCCTTTCGATATACAGCGGTTGTGTTTGCAACTATATTAAGTTGCTTGCTTACAGGGCACCTGCCTGACGGACTGTCTTTTTTGGGCACAATCCTCGTAATTGTAGCCGGGATCTATTGCCTACATCGCGAACATTTGCTGGGTACAGAATAAGAAGGGTATGAGTTCTACCTATGCAGACAGTCGCGTCATCGCTGCAAAGGCAAGACGCCGGATAAGATGAGTGCGACGTTGTGTAGGCAATTTACGCAATGGCGCCTCACGCAGGATATGCGTATCAAACCCATCTGTGATGAGAATCCCGCAGCGCATTTCATCTGCCAAACGCTCGACCGGAAAGTTCTCTGCAACAGCAAAATAAAATTGGTCTGCCCAGTCCAGATAATTCTGCCATTTCTTGTCACTGGAAAAATCAGTTAGAGAGGATTTTACCTCAACAATGGTTATATGCTGGCTGCGACTGAGTGCAATCAGATCAACCCGGCGCCCAGTTTTCAAGGTAAACTCAGACAAGGTGGCATCACCCATCTCCTGAAAAAAACTGGCGACAGCTTTTGTAATTCTTTCTGCAGAAAGATAATTAGTAATTTGCTTATCTTTCGGTGTGGCTGAAGCGTTAGACATGACCAGCTGCCTTGCAGATCCATTCTAATACAAAGACTGAAAATAGATATTAGCTTAATTAGGTTCCGCTTAAATTAACATCATAAAACTAGAATGAACCAGCTTTATTCTACAGGTTTATATTCACCTATCGCTTGGAGAAGCTTAGCAACATAGCGTTTCTGCTTTGACATTGGCGAAGCAGGTTGCGGAGGTGGTCGCCTACGCGGATTCATTAGTTCTTCATTCTTTGCTGCCGTCCTGGTTTTGTTTTGTAGCCCCATCTTGCTATAGATTGTCTCCAGCAGTCCCCAAAGCTGAAAATCAAATGGGCGTGCCTCAAGCTGCTTCTCTGCCATCTGTCTTGCTCGCAGATATTGACCATCAGCCATGAATTGTCTGATTAGCCCGAAATTTTTAACACCAGCGCCTGCAGATGACCGGTCCTGTTGTACGGAGGCCTCTGAGGAATAGGGCAGAAGCTGCGCTTCTTCTGGCACATCCGGAACAGTTGCGCTGTCCTCACCCCCCTGACCCGACAGGTCAGCAGTTGGCGGTTGCGTCTGTTCTCCTGTATCGACGTATTCTGGCGGATCATAACAGCAGGCAGATGACGGCAGGGCTGTAATTCCTGTTATGCTCAGTACTAACAGAACAATAAACACGCAAAAAGGCAGCGCTGAAATCAGCTTTGTCAGGTTCCGCGCGAAACAGATCATATACCTTCATCCAACCCTAAATAAGAAAACAGACCCGTGAAGTTTTCATATTTAGGTCATAACGACAGACGAACCACTAAGTTTATCCACATGCATTTAAGTTTTGGTAATATTAATAAGTAATAGAACAGGGTATCAATTGAAGTCAAATTCATGCTAATCAAAGATAGGGTGTTATGTATCAGCGGCGGAAAATAAAAATGAGTGCAAAACCACCTTTTAAAAACGATGATTTGGCGAGAAAAAAAGCTCTTGAAACTCTATTAGAAGAAACAAAAACAAGTGTGGAAGACAAAGTTGCTGCGCTAAAAACCATTTATGCTGTTGACAGACAAAAAATTAGTGCGGCTTTGTCCAGCATGATGAAGAAAGATTAGTCTGCTGCCTCAATGATGCGGACCTCACGCACAACACCCCCGTCAAGCGCGGCCAAAGCCTTAGCATAGCCAGCGCTTTTATAGGCTGCATTCGCTGCCTCAACACTGTCAAATTCAATTAGGACTGTGCGCTGCATCTGTCCATGTTCATACAGCGTAGCCGGCATGCCGCGGGCGAGAATACGCCCTCCAGCTTCAGTGAGTGCTGGTCCAGCAAGGGCCGCATAAGCGGCCAGCTTATCGGAATCAAGCACTTCATTATAAATCGAAATCCAGTAAGCTTTTTTGATCATTTAATAACCTGCATTTGGTCAGGCTTTATTTAGCTCAGCACGCGTTTCTTGCGACCAGCCAACAAAACTGACCCCTCCGTCAATTACAATTAACGGCCGTTTCATGAGAGATGGATTTTTCGACAGGAGTGTGTAAGCCTTTTGGCCCTTATCATCTTCAGATAGTTCGCGCCATGTTGTTGATTTTCTATTGAGTAGAACGTCATCTCCATGTTTGGCTAAAAGCCCGGCTAAAAGCCCCGGGTCCATGCCATCTTCACGCACATCAATTAAAGTTACATTATGACCATCACCCTCGATCTCTTTCAGGGCTTTGCGGCAGATGTCACAATTTTTTAACCCATAAAGTGTCACATTCATTATCGGCATCCCCTCACCCAGTGCAGGTGTTGCAGCATTCCTTTACGGCCTGTCATGGATAACAGTATGAAAGAGTTGCAGATTTAGCAAGTCTCAAGCCACTTTATTACCTTACAGAACCTCAAAAATAGTCTTTTTATGCTATTTTTGGCTCAAACTTATCACTTTTCTATGACTTGTTTCCTGAAAACAAATTATTTTTGGCTTTAAAATCACCCTCTGCGCAGGTAGGTTTTAACGATTTAGCGTTATAAAATCAGATGGTTCCATTTTAGCTAGTATCAAAA
>PADU01000031.1 GCA_002700485.1 SAR116 cluster bacterium
AAAGTTAACTGTATAATGACTTCTTTTGACCTTCACTCAGAGCAAGATCGGTTTAACGAAGAATGCGCGGTTTTTGGGGTTTATGGCTCTTCAGAAGCACATGTGCTTACCGCACTTGGCTTGCATGCCCTTCAGCACAGGGGTCAGGAAGCAACCGGAATGGTCAGTTTTGATGGAAAACAATTCAACAGTTATCGCGGCTTGGGCCATGTTGGCGACAATTTTAATGCCGGCTCGCCTAACCTCGAAGCGTTAAAAGGTCATGTGGCAATAGGTCATAACAGGTACTCAACAACTGGATTGAGTGAAGTTCGGAACATCCAGCCCTTTCTGACCGAACTAGCCTTTGGCCAGTTTAGCATCGCACATAATGGAAACCTTACAAATGCTGCCCGTTTACGCAAGAGTCTTGTAGAGACAGGTAGCCTGTTTCAATCGACGACAGACACTGAGATTATTATTCATCTGACAGCACGGTCACATCATGCTGACCCAATTGAGCGGCTGAAAGAAGCATTGATGCAGGTCACTGGTGCCTACGCGCTAGTCAGCATTGTTGATGATAAGTTAATTGGTGTCCGAGACCCGATGGGAATCAGACCCCTTGTACTGGGAAAAGTTGGCACTGCGCATATTTTGGCGTCTGAAACTTGTGCACTTGATATCATCGGCGCTGATTACATTCGAGACATCGCACCAGGTGAGCTGGTTGTGATTGATGAAAAAGAAGTCAGCAGTCAGATGATTTCAGCTGAAAAGCCATCCCGGTTCTGTATTTTTGAATATATTTATTTTGCCCGCCCAGATTCAACACTTGAAGGCCGCTCAGTCTACCAAGCCAGAAAACGGATCGGCGCTGAGCTGGCAAACGAAACAGCTGTTCCTGCTGACCTTGTGATACCAGTTCCTGATTCAGGTGTGCCAGCCGCGCTGGGTTATGCGCAGGCATCGGGCATACCTTTTGAATTAGGNATAATCCGCAACCATTATGTGGGCCGCACGTTCATTCAACCAACTGATGCTGGCCGGACTTCTGGTGTGATGATGAAGCACAACGCTAATCAGGAAATCATTACCGGCAGAGATATTGTGCTTGTTGATGATTCAATTGTGCGGGGCACAACGTCCCGTAAAATTGTAATGATGATGCGGGCTGCAGGCGCGCGCAAAGTCCATATGCGCATCGCTAGCCCGCCAACCATCAATCCCTGCTTTTATGGTGTAGATACACCGGACAGTGACAAACTTATGGCTGCCCAGATGAGCGTTGCAAAGATGCGCCAAGAAATCGGCGCAGACAGTCTGGCATTTGTTTCTATTAACGGGCTTTACAGAGCGATGGGTGAAACAAGCCGCCATTTAGAAACCCCTCAATTCTGTGACGCCTGCTTCACAGGCGATTATCCTGTAAAAGAACCCTTTTCCCCTGCTTTATAAATTCGATGAATAAAGTTATGCCCACTGTCCGTTCTGATTTAACTGATAAAGTTATCCTGATTACCGGTGCCAGTCGTGGCATTGGGCGATCAGTAGCGCTGAATTGTGCGCAGGCGGGGGCAGAAGTCATCATTACAGGCCGAACCATAGGTGCGCTTGAAGAGCTGGATGATGAAATATCAAACACAGACGGCAAAGCAACTATTGTTGAGCTGGACCAAACCGATACAGCCGCGATGGCTCGCCTTGCACAAGCTATAGCAACACGTTGGGGCCGCCTTGACGGGTTTGTCGCTAATGCAGGCCAGCTTGGCCAGATGGCCCCTATGCCACATATTGAACCAAAGATTTTTGAGAAGACCATCATGGTGAATTTGACTTCTATATGGTATCAAATTGCCGCTTTTGACACTCTTTTACGAGCTTCCNACGCTGGTCGTGCTGTTCTGGTATCTAGCGGNGCAGCCCAAGGTGCACGTGCCTATTGGGGTGCTTATGCAGTCTCAAAAGCTGGCTTAGAAGCCATGGCACGTGCTTGGGCAGCAGAGAGTGAGAAAACTGAGATGANGATCAATCTTATTGACCCTGGGGCAACACGCACAGCGATGCGGGCAGCAGCCTATCCTGGTGAAGACCCAGACAGTTTACGCACTGCAGAGGATATCACACCTGCATTTCTGCATTTATTAAGCGCTGATTGCACAAGTCAGGGCATGCTTTATAAAGCAGCTGAATTAAGCGCAAAGTTGGGTNNACCTATCTAGAGCGCTTTATCAAAAAAACGCTGCGGATGAAGTGCCATCATGNTCTGATAAGGCAGAATTGAGGGGCGACCCGCTATTTCATGGGCAACAGATTTCCCAATAAGCCTTGCTAGGGTTAGCCCACGTGCACCAAGAGCACTGACAACAGAAAGGCCCGGAGTTATCTTTCCTGCCACAGGCAATCTGTCAGGATAGGCAAGGCGTCGTGATGTTCTTCCCTGCCACCCAAATGGTTGACCAGCAAGCTGACGCAATTCAAGTGGCATTAACTCTAGATTATGAAGATGACCTTTTTGAGANACTGCTGTATCTGCAGTTGGATCAAATCCTGCGCCCAAATACTGCTGCCCATCTATCAAGGGCGTTGTATATCCAGAATAATTCAAGGCTATCTGAAGTGCAGCTAATTCCGTTGTTTTTGGCAAAATGCTCAACTGGCCTGATGTAACTTGATACACCCCTAAATCATAACCAATTGTCTTCAAAAGTTCCGGAAAATCTGCTCCCGCACACAAAACGACATGGTCAGCCAAAAATGTGCGGCCATCCATGCAATGGGCTATCCAAGCACCCTCCTCGCCTGAAATTGCGCGTAATTGTGCGCCATATATACGCTCCACACCCTCTGCCAATTGACCGGAAAGCTGTCTCGGTTGTATTACGGCCCCTGTCTCAAATAACAAACCACCTGACTTAACATGCAGGCCACAGGTAGCCGATAGTTCATCTGCACTTTTGTAGGTTGCCAGATCAGANGGGAAACCCTGANCTGCAATTTTTTTCTGACGAGATGATTTACGCTTATCATAGTCAAGGCTGATGACACCATTGCTGATAATAAGGTCATGTGCGTCAAGAAAGGCACGTGTATCGGCTAGAGAGGAGATGGACAGGCGCATGCCAANCATATCCCCGACTGTCAAAAACGGGACAACAATGCCAGCAGGATTTCCAGAGGCCCCTGCACCTTCCTGCGCAGCAGCGTCAAGAATTATTGCTTTTATACCAAGGGTCTTCAGTCCACCCGCTACTGCGCAGCCCGCAATACCACCACCAATCACTAGAACACTACGTGGCCGTAATTGTTTTTCTAAAGAGAAGCCCTTCATATAAGAAGCGATCAACATATCGCGCTTACGCCCAAAACCAGCAACCCTCTGACATGTAAAGCCAGCATCAGCTAATGACGATCTGACTGATGCAGCAACGGTAAATGTTGCCANNCGCGCTTTGTGAACAGACAGGCGCGCGATCTGNTGAATGATTTCAGATGACCAAATTTCTGGGTTCTTTGCTGGAGAAAATCCATCAAGAAACCAAATATCAGCTGAAAANTCCAGTGTNGGTAGAACCTNTTTTGCTTCNCCATAGTGAAGATGTAAACTGATCTGNCCATCAAGAAAACTCATATGGTGNACACCTAGCCATCGTCGTGGCCATTTTTTNAGAAACTCANCAAAAATTTTTTGTAATTCTGGAAATGCCCGCAACGCNGCCGCAACNTTCTGCTTGCTNGGTGGACATCCCTCAACAGANATAAAATCTATCTTAGTCCTGCTTTTCTGGCGCAGAACTTCAGCAATCACAGCCAAAAAATTGAGTCCTGTGCNNAACCCTGTTTCAGCGATAANNAGTTGGCCCTCCCNTGACAGCCTGTGCTGCANACCAGTCCCTCTAATGAAAACATGTCGCGCTTCCTCAAGACCATTCTCAATAGAAAAATAGATGTCAGAAAACCTAAAAGAACGCAAAACACCCTCAGTCAGGAAATCATCTTCAGGTGGCAATTGAGGAAGTGGAGGCTGAAACATCGATATTCTAATAATTTTAAATCAAGTCTAAACTATATATCCCTGTTTTTTAGCGACGCAAACCTGAAAATCTAATCAAAGCGCAATTCACCGATTTCATCAAACTATCTCTCACAAATGACATCATGGACCAAAAAATTTAGCGCCAGATAATATTGACATATCGTTTATAAAAGTTGCAACTGAAGCATCCTCAGGACTAAATGATAAAATTAACAAAGTTAGCAAAGGTAGAGTTTGTGACGCTGATTATGCTGTAGAAGGCCCCAATTTAGCAAAAAATCAAATTCTTTCATAGGTTTCACTAGCTATGTTGGCACAGGCGAATAGAGTACAAAGTAACATACTCGAATGAATTCGATAGAAAACTGACTTCATGACAATTACAGAAATTCCTTTTTGGAAACAGAAAACCTTAACTGAGCTAACCAACGATGAATGGGAATTGTTATGCGATGGATGCGGCAAATGCTGTGTTTTAAAACTTGAGGATATTGAAACTGAGGCTGTTTATTATACGGATGTGGCGTGTAAAATGCTTGATTGCCAGACCGGCCGCTGCCGTGATTATAAGCGTCGCAAGCAGCATGTTCCGGACTGTATTCTGCTTACGCCTGAGACAATTGAACAATTAGCTTGGATGCCAAAAACATGTGCTTACAGACTGGTTTATGAAGGCCAGAATTTGCCGGACTGGCACCCACTCATTTCCGGAAGTACCGATACAGTGATGAAGGCCGGACACAGCGTTGCCGGACAAGTGTTTCCAGAAGGCAGTGTTGAAGATGAAGATATGGCAAACCATATAAAAAATTGGCACGATTGTATTGACCACTGAGCAGGGATTTTTATGAATATACGCTGGCTGATCTATCTNTTGCTGACAGGCCTNATNATTGCAACCATCTGGCGATANGATTTCAGCGANCGNCCCGANCCGAGCTGGACAAAATGCAANGANTCCTTGCTGATTCAGACATTAACTGGAAGCTGCACNCTNCGATATGAGGGCGAGACNGAACCATCTTNATTTTGACAGTCTAATGCCAGATAACCATAGAAAAGGCCGCATNGTTAAAAAGTCAGAACTGGATGAAAAAATCTGCCTGNCNTGTAAACGCCCTTTTTCATGGCGAAAGAAATGGGCACGAGACTGGGGCAATGTAAAATTCTGTTCCAAACGATGCCGGGGTGAATTCAGCACAAAATNATAGATAATTATAAATCAATCATTGTCTTCAACTGATCAACATGGTCTGCATAATCTGCAGTCTTATCCCACCGAATTGCGTGAAAACGAGGAAAACGGGTTGCGATACCTGATTTGTGACGACTGGACAGATGCAGGGAATCAAAAGCAACTTCCACAACCAGTGCGTGTTCAACCTCGCGAACGGGACCATATCTGTTGATGGTATTTTCACGCACAAACTTATCAAGCTTAGCTAATTCAGAATCTGTGAAGCCAGAATAAGCTTTACAGACAGGCACGAGCGCAGNATTCGCAGCAGAACCCTGCCATGCCCCAAGGGTGAAATCAGAGTAATAGGATGAACGTTTGCCATGCCCGCGCTGCGCATACATGATCACTAAATCAGCATAAAGCGGGTCACGTTTCCATTTATACCACAGACCTTTTTCACGTCCAGCTTTGTAAGGGCTGTGCTTGTCTTTCAGCATAACACCTTCAATCAGCCCACCTTGCCTGCATTTATCTCTGTGCCGTGCCAGTTCAGCCTGCTTTGTGACCTGCAGCAGCTCCGATAAATCAAACAGATCATGGTCAATTTTCTCTTTCTCTTGCTCTAATCTGTGGCGTCTTTCTGNGAGTGGCTGACCTCTTAAATCTTCAACCCCGGCAGACAACAAATCATAAAAACGAACAAAGACTGGGGAAGATAACTGTAGCTTTGATCCAGCCTTTTTCCGATTCAGGCGTTTCTGAAGTGCATTAAAACTCTCAATTTTGTCTGGTCTCCCTGCTAGAATTTCGCCGTCCAATACCCCTTGCCAGCGCATCGGGCGGGTCAGTTCTGGAAAAGCAGCTGAAATATCATCGCCAGAGCGTGAAAAGAGCCGGACACCTTCTTCTGCAGAGACAAGTTGAATGCGGGCCCCATCCCATTTCCATTCAATCTGCCAATCTTCAAGATTGAGTGAGCAAAGCGTNTTTTCGNNAATTGGCGCGGCAAGCATGACCGGATGAAAAACGGCCCGGCCTGCTGCATCTGGCTTTTCTGCCCGCCCTTCAAGCCAATCAAATAAAGTGGCATAGGGCGGTTCCAGCAAGGGCCATATCTGTTCTATCTCACTGACATTCTTATCGTAGGCTTGCGCAAGGGAAACACGCACAAGCCGGGCAGATACGCCTACCCGCATCCCCCCTGTTGCTANTTTTAGTAAGGCCCANCGTTCAGACACTTTCAGCTTATTCATCCAATCTGACAGCTGCAGCACCGCATCTTTACGATGGATAGATGTCAGGACGCCCACAACCTCAGATAATGATGGTTTTTTTCCGTTAGATACAGATTCCGAGTCAGGCCACAGCAAGGCCACTGTTTCTGCAAGATCGCCCACAAAATCATATGATAATGCGAATAAATCAGGNTCCGTCACCTGCTCTGCCAGTTCACGCACAACTCCTGTTTTAACTCCGCTAAATGACAAATCACACGTAAGCGCGGCAAGGCCCCATCCGCGGTCAGGGTCATCCGTTGACCTTATCCAGTTCACAAGATGAGCCAGCTTCACCGTTCGCCGTGGTGAGAAAAGTAAAACCTCAAGCAAATCAGAAAATGCTCTCATTCAGCTTCCTCTTCATACCCGACCAGAGACAAAGCACGGGCTTCAATGCCTAATTTGTTACAGGCATGAAGAAGAGCATCTTCGCGGCCATGCGTAATCCATACCTCTTTTGGACTAATTTGTTTTAGCGTATGCAGCANATCTGGCCAGTCTGCATGGTCAGATAAAATAAGGGGCAACTCCACACCCTTCTGTTTTGCTCTTTGCCGAACCTGCATCCAGCCAGAAGCAAAGGCAAATAAAGGATCTGTCAGGCGCTGCGCCCATTTACTGCCATAGGCTGCTGGCGGGGCAATAACAATCTGGCCTATCAGATCGGGCTGTGCTTTTCCTGCCTGNCCAGCAGATGCAGNTAATAAAGGGCCAAGCTCTATACCATGACGCTCATATAAATCGCATAATTTGCGCAGCGCGCCATGAATATAAATAGGCTGATTAAAGCCAGCTTGTCGCAGCAGTGCGATAATCCGCTGTGCCTTACCCAGTGCATAAGCCCCGACAAGTATCGTCCTGTCTGGAAACAAATATTTAGCCTGCAGTAGCTTATCTATTTCATCACTTGGTATAGGATGCCGGAAGACTGGNAGAGCAAAGGTAGCTTCAGTAATGAAGACATCGCAGGGCACAATTTCAAAGGGCTGGCAGGTTGGATCTGTAGACCTTTTATAGTCACCTGCAGCAACAAGGCGCTGACCGTTATACTCAACAATAATCTGTGCACTGCCCAGAACATGGCCTGCTGGTGCCATCGACAGTTGCGCCGCGCCAAGAACCATCCTCTCACCATAGGCCAGCGGTGTCACAGCCTGCGCAAAACCCTGTCCATATCGCGCTGCCATAATATCTAATGTTTGCGGCGTTGCTATTACATGTTTATGGCCTGATCTGGCATGATCTGCATGGCCATGCGTTACTAGAGCGACGGGCTGTGGCGTTGTTGGATCTATCATGGCCCCAGCAGGCAGAACAGACAAACCACTTGCCGTTGTTTTCACCCAGTTTAACATTAACTACTCTACTTTAACGCTGCGCAAGCCGCTTATTTTGTGCCGAAGAGCTTGGCGAAATCCTCTGCATTCAAAGTCTTTAAATCTTCACGCCATTGTGCACCAACCTTNATGCCAGCAACAACTGCNTCTCTGCTACCCAACTCTTCACGCCAGGCCACAACATGCGGGTAATCTTCAATTGTAACATTTTGACGCTGATATGTCCGGGTCCAGGGCAAAATCGCTATATCAGCAATAGAATAGACTTCCCCAGCAACATATTTTGTCTTCGCTAAACGTCTGTCCAGTACACCATAAAGCCGATTTGCCTCTACTGAATAACGCTTCATGGCATAATCCACTTTTTCAGGGGCATAGTAATTGAAATGATGCGCCTGGCCGAGCATTGGGCCAAACCCCCCCATCTGCCACATCAGCCATTCATAAACAGCAATCCGCTCATTTGTAGCTGTTGGCATCAACTGGCCTGTCTTTTCAGCCAGATATAATAATATAGCACCAGATTCAAAGACAGTGACCGGCTTGCCGTCAGGACCATCATGGTCGATGATCGCTGGCATTCGGTTATTTGGTGAAAAAGTCAGAAATTCTGGCTTGAACTGATCCCCCGCACCAATATTTACCGACTTGATTTCATAGGGTAGTCCCATTTCTTCAAGAGCAATAGAGATTTTATGGCCATTTGGNGTTGGCCAATAATAAAGTTCAATCATANAAAATCTCCATTTGCCTTGTCAGGGAAAGTGCCTACATTTCTATCATGGATTCATAAAATAGCTGAGGGCAAAATCAATCATATAGGTGAATTGCCTGACCTGCCTCTGTTACTTTATACTTGTCGTTTATTTGAATAGGTCATTTTCTGTGTCTCTGCCTGTACAGTTTTCAGATTGGTTTCAAGCAAAGGGATGGACGGCCTATCCCCATCAGTTAGAAATGGTCGAGAGAGTTTCAGCAGGACAATCAATTCTTCTTCTGGCACCAACCGGTGCGGGAAAAACATTATCCAGCTTTTTGCCAAGCCTTATCGATTTGGCCCATACACCGAGAACCGGATTACACACGCTTTATTTGTCGCCAATCAAAGCCCTGGCGGTGGACATAGCCCGTAATCTAGAGACGCCTATATCTGAAATGGGCCTGCCAGTTTCTGTCGAAACGCGAACTGGCGATACCCCGCAGGCCAAAAGGAAAAGGCAGCGTTCTGCCCCTCCTAACATGCTAATGACAACACCAGAATCATTGGAATTGATGCTGAGCTGGCCTGATGCGGAAAAGCTGTTTAGTTCCTTAAAGTTGATTATNATTGATGAAATTCATACTTTGTCAGGAACAAAGCGGGGCGATCTTTTATCCTTATCTCTATCAGCCTTGCGCTATCTGGCAACAAAGAGCCAGTCAATTGGCCTGTCTGCAACGGTTGGTGCCCCTGAAAGATTTCGGCCCTGGCTGTCGGCCCAGCCGGACGAAGTTTGTATATTGCAGCCTGAACTGACCAAAGCGATAGAACTTTCTATTCTAGAAACAGAAGCAGAACGGCTACCCTGGTCGGGTCATAGCGGTCTGTATGCAGCCAAGGAAATCTATAAGCTGATTGTTAAACACAGGCCTTGTCTTATCTTTGTGAATACGCGGGCTCAGGCCGAACTGCTGTTTCAGGCACTGTGGGTACATAATGACCTTACCTTAAAAATTGGATTGCATCACGGCTCATTAGAAGTTGGATTGCGGCGTAAGACAGAGGCTGCAATGGCTAGAGGTGAGCTTGATGCTGTCGTTGCAACATCCTCTCTTGATCTGGGTATAGACTGGGCAGACATTGAACTTGTCGTTCAAGTTGGAGCACCAAAGGGAACATCACGCCTGCTACAACGTATTGGTAGGGCCGGACATAGACTAGATGCTCCAAGCCGGGCCTTGATTGTGCCAGCAAACAGATTTGAAGTGTTTGAAGCTCTTGCGGCAAAGCTCAATGTTGAAAAGCGCCTGCTTGACGATTTGCCCGCACATGAAGGGGCGCTGGATGTTTTGGCCCAGCATATTGTTGGCCGCGCTGTAGCTGGTCCATTTTCTGCAGAACAATTATATAAACAAGTTTGTTCAGCCGCCCATTACCAGAACCTTTCCCGCGAGAGCTTTGATCGGGTTCTAGAATTTGTCGCAACAGGTGGATATGCACTTGGACATTATAGCCAGTTTCAGCGCGTTGTTTTGGGTATTGATGGTCTATGGCGCCTGACCTCACGGCGCATTGCCACCAGATGGCGGATGAATGTCGGCACGATTGTGGAAACAGACACTATTAAAGTCAGGCTGAAAGGGAGTGGTATCCTTGGAGAAATTGAAGATTACTTTGTGCAAGGATTAAGCATAGGCGACAGCTTCATATTTGCTGGGCGCGTTTTAGAATTTGCTGGCATGAAAGCAAATCAGGTTTTAGCTCGGCACGGACAAGCTAAAGAACCTAAAGTGCCTGCCTATGCTGGTGGCCACCTTCCTTTATCGCCGGGCCTTGCGCAAACTGTTAGACAATTACTAAATGACCCGCAGACACGCAAGCATTTACCCCCAATGGTTCAGGAATGGCTATCCATTCAGACATGGGTGTCGGAACTGCCCTCTGAAGAGCGGTTGCTTATTGAGACCTTTCCCAGAGGAGACAGACATTACATGGTGGCCTATTGCTTTGCTGGACGAAATGCCCATCAGACCCTTGGCATGCTTCTTACCAGACGGATGGAGCGTGAGGGATATGGCCCGCTGGGCTTTGTTGCTACTGACTATGCAATTGCTGTTTGGTCACGGCATGAAGTTTCCCATCCAGAAAAACTGTTCACAACAGATATTCTGGGAGATGATCTGGAAGAATGGATGGCAGAATCTTCTATGTTAAAAAGAAGCTTCAGACAGGTTGCTATCATTTCTGGACTGATTGACAAAAACAGTCCTGACATAGAAAAATCACGCAAACAGGTTACCATCAACTCTGATCTGATTTATGATGTTCTGCGGAAGCATCAACCTGATCATCTCCTGCTTGAAGCCACACGCGCTGATGCAGCTCGGGGAATGACAGATATTGCTCGCTTGTCAAATCTCCTCGTCACTTATGAAGGCCGTCTGTCACATCAGGCATTAACACGTATCTCACCCCTGTCTGTGCCTTTACTCCTTGAAGTTGGTCGTGAGTCTGTTACCGCTTCAGCTGTTGATGAATTACTCAGCGAATTAGAGAATGAGCTGGTCAATGAGGCTTTTCAAAATATTTCACAAAGGCAGTTTTTATGACCATAATGCCTGTTGACCCCCAAGATAAACAGCGTGTTATTCAGCTAAATTTTTGTGGGGAGATATGTGAGCTGTGGGCCGATGGCGCCTTATATTTGCCCAGCTATAAAACATTGGTTGTCTCTGATTTGCACTTTGAAAAGGGACATGCACAATCTACTGCAGCGCCATTGCCACGTTATGACACAGATATGACCTTATCGAAGCTGTCAGAAATTGTGGATAAATCAAATCCGCAAAGATGTATCTTTCTTGGTGACAGCTTTCATAATACTGAAGTGGCAAAGCGCTTACCAGAAGCCTATCGGCAGATCTTAAATGATTTGTCAAAAGGCCGGAGCTTTGTCTGGATTGAAGGTAATCATGATTCTGAGGTGCCAACGTTTCTTCCCGGTAAAGTATATTCTGGTTTTGCCCTGAATGGTCTATATTTCACGCATCAGGTCACAGCAGAAACAGAGCAAAGAAGCGGGCTTATAAGCGGTCATTACCACCCCAAGGCAAGGGTAAACCTCAAGCTAAGGCGTATTTCCGCGCCTTGCTTTATAGAGGATAGCAGACATCTGATCATGCCTGCTTTTGGCACTTTTACCGGGGGTCTAAACGTTTTGAACAAAGCCATACAATCTGTCTTAACCAGCCCACAGTCTGCCTATATATGCCATGCAGGCAAAATTTACCATTTGCCGGTAACAACACAGTTTTTTCTGAAAAACTGAGCATTTTGTTAATCACCTGATTGTTTCATATCGTAGAAAGGTACAGTGAATAGAAGAAATAAATTCGGTCGCGTTGAGGAAGAATTATGCGCATTGCAGTTATTGGTTCTGGCATATCTGGTTTGGGCGCAGCTTATCTAGCCCATTTTGACCACCAAGTGACGTTATATGAAATTGCTGACAGGATCGGGGGCCATTCAAATACAGTTGATGCTGTTTTTGATGGCCAGACTATTCCAGTTGATACAGGTTTTATTGTTTATAACACTCATAATTACCCAAATCTGGTTGGCCTATTTGACCATCTGGGAGTGGATACACTGGAAACAGATATGTCGTTTTCAGTTTCACTGGAAAACAAAACTTTTGAATATGAAGGATCACTTGGAGGGTTAACAGCGCAACCCTCTAACCTTCTACGTCCACGCTACTGGCAAATGCTGAGTGGCCTTGTAAAATTTTATCGCACTGCTGTCACCGAAAGCATGTGTGGCCCTGAGGCAGAGTCACTTGGACAGTTCATTGAAAGACGTGGCTTACCAAAAGCATTTGTAAATGACCATCTGCTGCCTATGGGGGCGGCAATATGGTCCTGTTCTGCGCAAGATATGCTCGACTATCCTGTGCGGGCTTTTATCCAATTTATGGATAACCATAAACTACTTGATTTTGGCGCACGTCCAGTATGGCGCACAGTCAAAGGAGGGTCGCGTGAATATGTTTCGAAAATTTCAGCGCATCTGAACGACAAGATTGAAACAAAAACAAAAATCAACAATGTCAGGCGTGATGCCGGTGGTATCGTTATCAGTGTCGAAGGTCAAGGGGATATCTGGTATGACAAAGTGATCATGGCGACCCATGCAGATGAGAGTTTGAAACTGATAGCAGATGCCTCAGAATCGGAAACACAAATTCTGAAGGCCTTCCGTTTCTCAGAAAACCGTGTCGTTCTTCATTCAGATGACCGTCTCATGCCAAAACGAAAGCGAGCGTGGGCTGCATGGAATTATCTGTCTGATGATCAAAACAATCTATGTGCGACATATTGGATGAACAGGCTGCAGCATATTGATATGTTGACCCCTTTATTTACAACGCTAAACCCCACAGTTGAACCACTTGACACGCTGGTTCATGCTGATTTGCTGTATCATCATCCGATATTTGATAAACAAGCACTGCTGGCACAACAAAAATTAGCTGGCATACAAGGTCAGAATCATGTTTTCTGGTGTGGCGCCTGGACAGCTAACGGCTTTCACGAGGATGGGCTGAAGTCAGCCGTTGCGGTCGCAAAAACATTAAATATCCCCATTCCGTGGGATAGTCCAACAAAAGGATACAGACCAAATCAACCCGAAACGGCCATGCCAATTGATGACATAGCAGGCCTGTTCCATAATAGGTAAACAATAAAAATGAACCAGCTAGATTATGACTTCAGATACCCCTAACAGAACAGAGGCCTGCGCGCTGGTCTTTTCTGAGATCATCCACACACGTCATGGCCACCCTGCGCATCATTTGCAAAAAGCCGGATTTTCAATTTTAATTGATCTCGACCGTCTTGACGAAGCGCATAATGCATCATGGTTCTTTTCTGTGAACAAATTCAATATTGTATCCTTTCATGAGACTGATTTTGGCCCAAACCACAAATCACAGCGCAAAGCTAATGAACCAAAAATAAAACTGTCAGACCATATCCGCAAACTTGCTAGTCAGTATTTTAAAGCCGACGAGATCACAAAGATTGAGATGCTAGCCTTCCCGCGCATTCTGGGACTGTCTTTCAATCCAATAACCGTCTACCGATGTCTAGATCGCAGTGGCCAAAACTGTTTCAATGTATATGAGGTGCACAACACCTTTGGTGATAGCCACAGCTATGCCAGCGTTATTTACCCACAGAGCGGTGCAGTTCCTATTCACAAAGTAGATAAGATGATGCATGTGTCTCCCTTTTTTGACGTTGAGGGGTATTATCAATTGGCAATNCGGNGCGGTGCAGAAAGCTTAAAAGTAGTGGTGCGTTATTGTCAGAATAATCAGGCTTTGCTGACCGCAACTTTACATGGGAAAATAGTCCGTCTTTCAGCTGCCTGTCTTTTGCAAACGGTTTTTCTTTCAGGACATTTCCCGCTTCGCCCGCTGCTGTCCATTCATTTTGAGGCCGCAAAATTATTCATCAAGGGTGTGCGGTTTTATAAACGGCCAACCCCACCGCATCACGCAGTCACACCGACCGCAGAGGATCTAAAAGGGTAGAATAAATTATGACATTGGCAACCTCATTCAAACGGCAAGCCCTATTAAAAATGCTCTCACATATAAAATACGGTGAACTAAAACTTAAACTCCCGGATGGTTGCACACATAAATTCACAGGCAGCCAAAAGGGGCCAACAGCAGATATGGTNCTGCTTAATGATAGTGCAATCATTAGGATCTTGGGCCATGGCAAGATGGGCTTTTGTGAAGCGTTCATGGTTGGCGAAATCGACAGTGACAATCTCACAAACCTTATAGAGCTNGCGGTATTACATGACAGCTATNTAGAGGAACANATAAAACTGGGAACATTGCAAAAATTATGGCTGAAACTCCAGCATTGGCGTAATCGCAACAATCAATCCGGGTCAAAGCGCAATATTTCTTATCATTATGATCTGGGTAATCAATTTTACAGCAGATGGCTTGACCGCACGATGACATACTCATCTGCCGTTTTTCAGTCTGAGACTGACACGCTGGAAGATGCACAAAACCGAAAATATCAAAAGCTGGCTGAATTAGCCGATATTCAACCAGGTGAACGCGTATTGGAAATTGGCTGTGGCTGGGGTGGTTTTGCAGAATACGCAGCAAAAGAATGTGGTGCGCATGTCACCGGCATTACCATCAGCAAAGAACAATATGATTTTACGAAGAACAGGTTGCAGACAGCTGGGCTAGATCACATGACAGATATTGTGATGCAGGATTACAGGAAGCTTAACCAGCGTTTTGACAAGATTGTGTCCATTGAAATGTTCGAGGCCGTGGGTGAAAAATACTGGCCTGTTTATTTCAAAACAATTGCTAATTGTCTCAAAGACGGAGGAAAAGCTGCTCTTCAGGTCATCACAATCGACCATAAAGCATTTCTTGAATACCGCACACAACCTGATTTCATTCAGAAATATATTTTTCCCGGTGGCATGCTACCATCGATAAAGGCTCTAGATGATCCGCTGAAAACTGCTGGTCTGTCTCTTCATTTCTGTCAGGGATATGGTCAGGATTACGCGCGCACATTAGCAGAATGGAAAGTAAGGTTTCACCAGGCATGGCCTGAACTGGCCACAATAACCAAATTTGATGACCGTTTCAAACGTATGTGGGAGTTGTATCTCTCCTATTGTGAAGGTGGCTTCAAAGCAGGAATGATTGACGTGAAACAAATGCTGATTACACACAAATGAAATCAGGTTCCACCAAGCAAAATAGCAGTAATCTACTTAAACAATTCGCACGTAAACGTTTCATTAAATAGATGTGGTGGTATGCCTTATGGCTCCTGACGGTAATTTTAATCAGTTTGATATAGATGCCCAGCCTTTTGATCCAGTCAAATTCTTTGCTGGAACCTTTCAGGCGCAGGGCATGTTTGTTGACCGCTTTGGTCAAGTGCAAAAGCGTTTTCTAATCGATATTTCATGTGAAACTGATGACAAACAAACAACTCTGCATGAAAAGTTCACATATCATGACGGGGAAAAGGAATCCCGGTCATGGACTATAGTCAAGCAAGATGGAGATGCTTATACGGCCCACACAGATGATGTTGTTGGCAAAGGCGTTGGCCATGTGAAGGGTGCTGTATTGAAATTGAAATATGATTTTTTACTAACTCTCTATGGCAGGAAAGTGAAAGTTCGTTTTGATGATGTAATGGTGAAACAAACCGAAAATACGATCCTCAATAGGGCTAAGGTCACCAAATTCGGCTTATTGTTAGGTGAATTGTTCATCACCTTTTCCCGGATATAACTGTTTTTCATGATGGCAAAGCAAAAAGAGTTAGAAGCCGCCTAACTAACCAGCCAATGACTGGTAATCTCGCTAACAACTGATGTGCGCTGTCCCAGTGATCGAAATGTGCGGTGACCAAACCTGCGTCATTGAACTGCACTTCGCTCATCCCTGTCAAATATAACTGAAATGCAGGGCGGGATCGCAGTTCACCTGTCATGCGCCATTTTATAAAGCCTGCCTTTTCAGACACAGCGATATCCAGTATGTCAAAGCGAGGGTTTTTTATCACAGCGTACATATGTGTGAATATAGCAACAAAAGCGTCTGGCCCATGTAATGTGTTGAACGGATCTGTAAAAATAACATCATGAGCCAGAAAACGCCTTATGCTGCCAAGTGTTTCAGGCGTCATTTTTTCGAAAAACCGTGCATAAGCTTGTGTGTGCGAAAGCTTAGTCATGACAGGCACTGATAGTATTTATTCAATTTCATTTATATCCTGTAAGTTTGGCGGTCAGCCTTAGATATACATGGGAAGGCAACAAGCGCATAAATTTCAGCTTACGAACAAAGGATTTTGGAAATGAAATTTCAAAGATATCNTCTTTTAGGCCTTGGATAACATGTTCAGCAGCCACATCACTGGAAATCAGATCTGGCATGACAAAATCATTTACCGATGTAGCCTCTGTTTCAACAAACCCAGGGTTGATAACCTGTAATTTTATCCCCTTAGGATTGAGATCAAAATACATACATTCTGCCAAATTCTGAATAGCAGCTTTTGTAGGCCCATAGGCAGCCGATTTTGGTAAACCCCGATATCCTGCGACAGAACCCATTAAAGCAAGATGACCACTGCCCCTGGCTAGCATTGCGGGCAGCAAATGGTCCAAGCAATGGATGATTCCAAAGTAATTGACCTGCATCTGTTTTACAAACGTTTCACCGCTGAAGCGTTTCACATCGACTGGTGTGTATATCCCTGCATTTAAAATAGCCATATCAATAGNCCCAGAAGCGTTTTCAGCTTTCAGAAGAGCAGATTTAATCTGCTCTGGTACCGAAACATCCGCAGCAAGGGGAAAAATAGAGCCTTCATGTTGTTGAAGTTCGGTCAATTTTTCATATCTGCGTGCAATTGCGGAGACCCGCCAGCCTCTTTTTGCCAGCCTTCGTGCTAGACTGTACCCAATGCCTGAACTAGCGCCAGTGATAACAACATGGCCGCTCATAGTAAAAAGTTTCTTCTGCGAAAATTCACATTGATCATATTATCGGCCTCTGCCATTAACAGCAAGAGCGCCGCGCCCGCCATCAACAGCAATCACCGCCCCTGTCATCCACCCAGATTTTTCAGGATCAAGCAATAGGCTGACAAGCCCAGCAAAATCTGATGGCTGACCAAGCCGGCCAAGAGGATGCATTTGTGCAAGACCCTTTTTCATCGCTTCGTTCATGAGAAGCGGTTCTGCCATTTTTGACTGACTTAAGGATGGGGCGATAACATTGACCCTTATATCTGGTGCCAATTCTGCGGCCAATGCTTTTGAAAGCCCTTCAACAGCAGCCTTTGCCGCACTAATGGCGGCGTGGTTTGTAAATCCCTGTGTAGCCGCAACAGAACTGAAAAATACCATACTACCCTTTCCTGCTTTCAGGGGCTGCTGAGCGGCCTGCGCGGCCAATGCAGCACCAATGACATTGGTGTGGTAGGTGTCCTGGAAATCAGACACAGATAACCTTGCTAGTGGCTTCAATAGGATACTGCCAATAGCCCAAACAAGCCCGGCCAATGCGCCATCTGTGCTGGCCTCATTAACAGCTTGTAAAATTGTGTCGGGGTCTTCAAGTTCTAAAAGGCTGTGGCTTGCTCGCAGTTCTGCGGCTAGTTCAGACAGCGCTGGTGTATCGCGCCCAACAAGATGAATCGACCTTCCCTCGGCAACCAACTGCCTCGCAACCGCCTGACCTATGTAGCCAGTCGCCCCAAAAATGACTGTCTTTGACATGTGCTGAACCCTAAGAAAATTGCGATGCAGGAATATGTGGCACGAGCGCTGACGACAATCAGTTGCCTGCTTGTCTGCTTGTCTGTCTTCTCCTGCTTTGTTAGGTTTACGAGAATTGACAGTCTGTAGATCAGACAGGCATCATATCTTAATCAACAGGTTTTCCAGATGTTTTTTTTTCCTGGCACGCATAAAGAGCATGGTCTTGCCTATTCACCCTTGAAAGCCTTGGTCTCACCCCGGCCTATTGGCTGGATTTCGAGCCAATCCAAAAATAAGATTGCCAACCTTTCGCCTTACAGCTTTTTCAATGCAATAGCTGAATTGCCGCCGATGGTAATGTTTATTTCTGCCCCGGATGCGCGTGAAGAAAATGAAGACGGCCAAAAAGACAGCTTAGCGAACATTCTGGAAACAGGCGAGTTTGCTGTGAATATTGTGGCCATGGCGCAGGCTGAACAGATGGTCAAAACCAGCAGGAATGTCACAAGTGACATAGATGAATTTGACCTAGCCGGCCTCACCAAAAAAACTGCTGAGAAAATCTCAGCCCCGCTTGTCGCCGGCGCACCAGCGCATCTGGAATGTAAATATTACGATCTTATTACACTCCCCGAAAACGGTCGCGGCCAGCATTCAGTGATGGTGATGGGAACAATTGTAGGCATCCATATTGATGATGCTATAATCAAAGATGGCCACGTTGATATTAAAATATATCAGCCGGTTGCCCGGCTTGGCTATAAGGATTATTCTGCCATCCGTGATGTTTTTGAATTGACTCCTTAAAGCTTCACCTTTAACGGATCGCGCAGTTCTGCACCTCAACTACAACATACCCGCGCAAATCAGATTGCTGGATATCCACGACCAGTACCCAGTCTTCTGCTGGCAGAATGGTACGCAGCGGCAAGATGCCCTTCTCAACTTTTTGCGATCCCAGATAAATAAAGCGGGCGGCAATTTCACGTTTCGGGTCAAACCATGGTTCGTTTTTTGATCCCTGTGCCTGAGGCTGACCTTCGATATGAAGGCGAAGACCGCCATCAAACAAGGAAATATTCGATTCTACCCCTCTATAGAGCTCTGTAGCAACCGCCACAGAATGGTTAGAAAGTGAGCGGCAATTCACCGGTTTTCCCAACCCTTGCAGCATCTGATAAATCTGCTCAATACGTGTGCCTCTGGCAATCTGGCCACGCACCAGACGGGTTAATTTACTGTCTGAAGCCTGATCCGTAAGCGCATTGGCTTCACGTGTCGCCTGCAATTGGCGCAAATCGTGTTCAAAACCCTGCACCTTTCCGCTAAGCTCTTCTATCTGCTGTTCGCGCTCATAAAGCGCCAAGTCAGCATCTACCTGAAGCTGTCTCTGTTCAAGCGAACCCCACTGCCAGCCCAGCCATAGCGCCAACCCAAGGAAAAAAATACGGCTCAGCCAGCGCATGTAGATATGCACTTCACGGCGTCTATATTTTTCACGTGTTTCAAAAAAATCCACGTCCGCAACCTGTTCCAGAGTAGTAGCGTTTTGCCTAACGACTTACCGCAGCCCCGTGATACCCTGTTTTTCTGCTGCCGCCAAGTCTTTGTCCTTCTCACTTTACCCGCAGCGAGCAATTTGCCATTATCAGGCTTCTTCAAAATTGTCCCTTCACGTCCTTTAAACCTATGCCAGCGAAGCCGAACAGTTCCACCCCGACTCCCCGTGCCTGGCAGCGTATGCTGTCTGGGCGTCGTCTGGATATCCTAAGCCCTAGCCCCCTTGATATTGAAATAGAGGATATCGCCCATGGTCTGGCTAGGGTAACTCGCTGGAATGGTCAAACGAAGGGGACTTATGGCCTGTCCGTGGCCCAGCATTCGTTGCTGGTAGAGGGGATTTTATCCCGAAACGCCCCGCAGCTGGCCCAGAAATGGCGTCTTGCTGCGCTGATTCATGACGCGCCTGAATATGTCATTGGAGATATGATTACCCCGTTGAAGGCCGCGCTCGGCCCCCTTTACCGCCAGATAGAAGCCCGCCTGCAGGAAGCAGTGCATATTCGCTTCGGCCTGCCTGCNGAACTGCCACCTGGAATTATCCATTCTATTAAGCGAGCAGACCGNATGGCNGCCTTTATTGAAGCGACCCAGATTGCCGGCTTTNNTGATNCTGAAGCCAAAAAGTTGTTCTCCAAGCCTAGAGGCACGCCAGCNGATTACAAACTTATCCCNCTGCCTCCAGAAAAAGCAGCGAANGCCTTTCTGCGGCGGTTTGATTTGTTGTTTGGNCATAAAGGGNACAGNGGCTAGGACAAACGATTTGACGAGGCGCACCGCATCNGATATGAAACGCNAACAAGCTTTTCTGCCTTCAGNAGAANAAGCCANGGGGGCATGGTGAAATTGGTAAACACAACAGACTTAAAATCTGTCGGCTTAATAGGCCTTCCCGGTTCAAGTCCGGGTGTCCCCACCACTCTTATTCCGATTTATCAGTTTTTAACATAATTCAAAAGGAATAAATTTAAAACTCTTCACTCTAACTGTTTCCCAGTTAATGCATTTATGGTGTCATGAGAAATCGCATTTTGGAATCACATTCTAAACTCAGAAGTCATCTGCACGTTTACTTTTTTTAGTGTAGCTTTTCACCTTTGTAATTTTTGACTTTTTGGCAGCCCCAGATAAACCATTATTTTCGCTTGTTGACATTACTGGGACATTTCCACGTGTCACTTCGTTTTTGATAGTCTGCTTAGCATCTACAAATGGGTTTGAGTTACCCTGAATGCGGAAAATCTTAGCGTTCCTCTCAAACTCTTTTTGATCAACTGGATCTAATTTAGACCAAGTCTTAAGCATTTTCTGAAGCTTTTGTGTAAGCGGAACATTGTAAGTCTCACTCATATAAAAGTATATCCGCGCAATATNGCCTTGAATAGATTGCCTAGGCTCAACAACTCCATCCTTAAAATTAATCTCAAAATCACATGCACCGTAAACTCTCTCTTCACCATCAATATGTTCAAAAGTGAAATTTGACCTGTCTCCATTTATCTCACCTATTGCAGGGACAAGATTATGGAGGTCTGCCTCCATCTTCGCAAATAGTTTGTTTTTCTTACATGCCTTTCTTCCACCGGCTTTCCAACACTCCATCTGATTTCCAAAAAACCACGCTGGCATTACATGTTCCCATTCTATCCGTAAGCTCCGACTATTTAATTTTCCTGACTTTGAGTATTTATTCCTCGGAAAATAACCACAGGAACCCCAGCTAGGAACAAGTTTTTTTCCTTTTACTTGATAACTACATCCACAATAAAAGGTAGTCTCATTACCTAAATATATGTCTTTAGCAAATTTCTTGGATTCACTTAAATTCCAAGTAATTTCAGCATAGGCCTCTATATTCATCAAAAAATAAAATAACGTTGCAAAGATTAATACCATTTTGGGGACATTTGACTGCATTATCGTCATTGGTTCCATTCAATCATTAGCTTCAAACTCAGCCTGAAATTATTTCACATACGCATTGTCCAGATAAAAATATCTGCGGCGGATAGCCTAAAGATTGGATAAGTGCCAATCCAGCATGTCTAGGCGATCCTGGCCCCAAAAAACTTCACCATCAACAATAAATGTCGGTGCGCCAAATACGTTGGCAGCAATAGCCTGTTCAGTATCAGTGGCAATTGCTGCGGAATAGTCATCAATATTGACTTTGGCATCATTAACGATCGCGTCGCCGTCAAACCCGGCCTTAGCAAGTGCGGCCGACAGAACGACCGCATCGCCAATATCTTCGTCATGGGCCCAGAGCTGTGTCATGATCGCTTCTGTTGCACGCAGGGCATCTGTTATCAATAGGCTGGCACGTGCCGCGGCCATTACTGGTCCAGCAAAGCCGGAAGATGGCGGGAAATGTTCTGGCTGAGCAATCAGGGGCTGGCCTAAATAGCTTGAAAAACGGGCCATTTCCTGAAGCCGGTAGGCCTGACGCTGGGGAGCGCGTTTAGGCAGCGGCAAGCCACCACTGACCGGAAACACCTTGCCCAGGTCAACTATATATAAATTCACTGGTGCATTATGCTTTTCAGCCAGTTCTCGAAAGCGGTTTGATGCCAGATAAGTCCACGGGCTGACAGGAGAAAGATAATAGTCAATTACTGGCTGGGCAGACATCTCAAAAATCCTTATAATCGCTCATGAGCACAAGCAGAGGCTTTCACAATAGAAGTGATGCGGCACAGAATTCAGCTTGTCAAGACAGACGGGCTGAAGCGGGAGAGCAGCTATGACAGATTTATCCGCCTTAATTGATACAGATCGGCATCGCCTGACGGATGCAGCTTGGCTGGGGGAAAAACGCAATGAGCTGAACGGACAAGGGGTTGTGCAGATGCGTGGCCTTTTGCAGCCAGCCGCGCTGGCCGACCTGCAGAATGAATCGGCGATGGGGCTAAACCAAGCGTATTTTAAACCACAGAGCCATAATATCTATCTTGATAAAGGGGATGAGGCACTCCCGGACAGCCATATCCGCAACAGGCGCGTGACCTCATCAAAGGGATGTATTACTGATGATCAAATCGCAACAAGGTCCGTGCTTAAACAGATTTATCATCATGCTAACTTTACCTCTGCTTTGTGTCTTATTCTGGGAGAAAATGCGCTTTACCCTTACGCAGACAGCCTGTCTTCTGTGAATATACATTATGCACGGCGCGGTGAGGAGCTGAACTGGCACTTTGATAATTCCTCATTCGCGGTCACATTGATGATTCAGCCTGCGACTTCTGGCGGAGCCTTTGAATATGTCCGCGATGTGCGCGATGCTGATAGAGACGAGATGGGGTTCATTCAAGCTGAGGCTGTGGTGGATGGCTCGCAACCTGCAAATCAGCTCAGNCTGGATGCAGGAGACCTTCTGCTGTTCAGAGGTCAGAATTCTTTACACCGGGTGACCCCTGTTGAAGATGACAGCACACGCCAGCTGGCGGTTCTGGCCTATAACAACCAGCCGGGAATCAGCCTGTGTGAAACCGCCCAGATGACTTTTTACGGGCGCATGAGCGGGCCAGAGGCTACAGTCTGAGAACAGATGTTTTTCCTGCCGCTGTTTGACAATAACCCTACCGGACGGACGCCGTTCATCTCCTGGCTGATTCTGGCTATTTGTGTTATTGTGTTCTTGTGGCAGACCGGCCTGTCTGCATCAGATGAATATGAGTTGTTTCTCGGTTTTGGCGTGGTGCCAGCCCTGTTATTTGGCCATCAGGTCCTACCAGATGGGCTAGCAGCTGTTAGCCCTTATATCAGCATTTTTACCTCTATGTTTCTTCATGGCGGCTGGATGCATCTCGGCTCAAATATGCTGTATTTATGGATTTTCTCAGACAATGTGGAAGATTCCATGGGTTCAGTTAAATTTATCTTATTCTATGGTCTGTGCGGGATTGGCGCAGCATTATGTCAGTCTGTCATTGACCCTTATTCTGTGACGCCCATGGTGGGGGCCAGTGGCGGTATTGCTGGTGTTCTAGGGGCCTATATTCTGCTACATCCCAAGGCTGCGGTGCGTGTGTTTATGCTAATCCTTATATTCATCCGGGTCATTAGCCTACCCGCCTGGATCGTTCTGGGGGTATGGATTGTCGGACAGTTTGTCTCTGCCCCAGCAGCACTGTCCGGCGGTAGCGGAGTGGCTTATTTTGCTCACATTGGTGGTTTTCTGACCGGTATGGCTCTGGTCCCCTTTTTCAAACACCGAGACGTGCCTTTATTTGACAGAGACATGACTTCTGACACGCCTAATTGGTCAGCTCAGCCAATTAGTTTTGCTGAATTGAAAACCGAAGCTGCAGGGCGTTACCCGCGGGCCAGCCGCCGCATGGGACGCCACCACGGTCGCGGTGGGTCAGTCCCTTCTGTGCGCAGGCGAATAAAGGGCCCTTGGGATAAATCTCAAAGGGATAAACCGTAAAGATAAACTTTTCGGATATTTGTTCCCATTAGGTGAATGTTGAATTATCCAGATCGCGATGAGCGTCATGTCCGCCTTCTCGCATTAGAGCTTCCAGCTGAGAAGCTGCTTTATCGACCTTATCCTTATCCAAACTTGTCAAGACAACAGCAGTGCCAAACTGGCCAGGCTTGAACCAGGGGTATGAACCCACGGAAACACCATCAAAACTTGCCGCAATATTACCCATAATCTCAGCAATGCTCCCCTCACCGATTGCGCATTGAATGGTGATGCGGGTTGGCTGCACGCCACCCGTCAGGGTGTGCGAAAACGTGGCAAACATGCCCTGCAAGATTGAAGGAACACCCGCCATTACATGCACATTCTTTATCTTGAAGCCCGGCGCTGCACTGACCGGGTTATCAATTAGACTTGCCGTATCAGGGACATCTGCCATTTTCTGACGCGCTTCATTAAATTCAATATCTGTATCCTTATAGTGGCGCAGCAGCCTCGCTTCAGCTTCAGGATGACGGATCACAGGTACGTCAAAGGCTGCTGCGACTGACTGTGTTGTAATGTCATCATGGGTCGGCCCAATCCCCCCTGATGTAAACACGTAATCATAAGCATCCGACAGATGTGTGACGTGCGCCATAATTACATCCTTTTCATCTCCTACAATACGTGCCTCACACAAGGAAATGCCCAGTTTGGTCAATTCTTCGGCCAACCAGCCAATATTTTTATCTTTAGTCCGGCCAGACAAGATTTCATCACCAATCACCAGAATTGCTGCAGTCGGATTTGTCATTTGCTATGAATACTTTCTTCTTGTTATAACCTTAAATGGCTTTGTCACGCCACAGATGTGTAAAAATGCTAGCCTAATTGTATTTTATCATATTACACCCTTCCCTCTTTAGGCAGGAAGTCAGATTTCGTCTAGGTGTAATTTCAGGCAACTTTTGATGTAGGTAAAGTTGGATTAAGCGGAGCGGAATGAGACAAGAAAAGATTATCCTTCATGACAAAGCCGCGTTCACAGCTATGCGCAAGGCTGGCTCCCTTGCTGCTGACGTGCTGGATATGATCACTGACCATGTAACTGATGGCGTGACTACAGGCGAACTGGATCAGATTTGCCATGACTATATTTTAGCGCATATGGCAACACCTGCACCGCTAAATTACAAAGGCTTTCCAAAATCAACNTGTATTTCCCTTAATCATGTGGTCTGCCACGGCATTCCCGGACCGAAGCGCCTNACGCAGGGCGATATCCTGAATATAGATNTCACAGTTATCCTTGATGGCTGGTANGGCGATTCATCACGCATGTATTGGGTCGGNACNCCATCTGTAAAAGCTCAGAACCTGACCCGGGTGACTTATGATTGTCTGATGCGGGCTATTGATATTGTTAAACCCGGCGTGACATTGGGGGATATTGGCAATGTTATCCAAAGCCATGCTGAGGCCAACCGTTTTTCAGTTGTGCGTGATTTCACTGGCCATGGTTTGGGCACAGTCTTCCACACCGCGCCAACTGTGCTTCATTATGGTCAGCCCGGGACTGGTCTTGTTCTGGAAGAGGGAATGTTCTTTACCATTGAGCCAATGATCAATGCTGGCCATTTTGGAACAAAAATTCTCAATGATGGCTGGACCGCTGTTACCCGTGACAAGAGTCTGTCTGCACAATTTGAACATACAATCGGGGTTACAGAAACAGGTGTTGAGATTTTCACAGAATCCAGACGCCATATGCATCAACCTCCATACACTAGCTGACCTGCTAAAGAGGAAATTAAATACAACCCTCTCTAGTAAACATAAGGACCTTGCAGCTCGTTATGGTTTATTGATTACAGAATTTAATCATCGCTTTTTTGGGGTAATGTTTTTCAGCTGTGGAGCTGTGCCATCACTTTCGTCTGCTGGCTTGGCCACATCATCCGTTCCATCACGACCAGCCTTGAATTCGCGAACACCCGCAGACAGCTCGTCAGATGCTGACCTAACAGCCTGACCGGCCCTCCGGCTGGCCTGCATCAAACTGGGCTTTGCTGCCTGCAAACCACGTTGAGCCAGCTTGAACGCTTGTTTGCGAACTTTAGGATTGCCAGCCGCCGTGCGCAAAGCTGCAAAGACAAGTTTTCGCAAGATCATCTCCACCTCCACCAAATCTACTAGATACAGTGTTTTTTCTGTCAACATCATCAAAATCTTGGCTCTCACTATAGCTTTTTGGACAATAAAATGATAGACGAAATAGCATCATTTTCACAAACAGAAAGCTTGCGACATGATTCCGCGATATGCGCGTGCGCAGATGGTTGATATCTGGTCACAACATTCAAAATTTCAAATATGGTTTGAAATAGAGGCTCATGCCTGTGATGCACAGGCCACCCTTGGGGTGATCCCAAAAACCGCAGCTGAACAGGTCTGGAAAAAAGGCCAATTCGACATCGACAGAATTGATGAGATCGAGCGTGAAACCAAACATGATGTCATCGCCTTCCTAACAAATTTAGCTGAATATGTTGGTGAGGATGCACGTTTTATCCACCAAGGCATGACATCTTCTGATGTCTTGGACACTACATTGGCGGTTCAGTTGACAAGAGCCAGTGATATCTTAAAGGCTGACCTTAACGCGCTCTGTGATGCGCTAAAGGCGAAGGCAAAAAAACACAAATACACACCAACTATTGGCCGGTCGCATGGCATTCATGCAGAACCAACAAGCTTTGGTCTGAAACTGGCAGGCTTTTATGCTGAGTTTGACAGATGCCGACATAGGCTTGCCGCCGCCAGAAAGGAAATTGCCACCTGCGCTATATCTGGGGCTGTCGGCACATTTGCTCATATTGACCCTGCTGTTGAAGCGCATGTTGCTGAAAAGATGGGGCTGATTGCGGAACCGATTTCAACACAAATAATCCCTCGTGATCGTCATGCGATGTTTTTTGCAGTTCTGGGCGTAATTGCCAGCTCAGTTGAACGGTTGGCAACAGAAATTAGACATTTGCAACGCACTGAAGTGCGCGAGGTTGAAGAGTTTTTCAGCATTGGCCAGAAAGGTTCATCAGCAATGCCGCATAAAAGGAACCCGGTTCTAACTGAAAATTTGACCGGGCTGGCGCGGATGGTCAGGTCAGCTGTTATACCTGCGCTTGAAAATGTCGCTCTTTGGCACGAACGTGACATCTCGCACTCTTCTGTTGAGCGCATGATCGGACCTGATACGACAATCACACTTGATTTTGCTCTGGCTCGGCTGACAAATGTCATTAATAATATGCTGGTCTATCCAGAGGCGATGCAGGCAAATTTAGACCAGCTTGGCGGGCTAGTGCATTCTCAGCAAGTGCTTTTGGCTCTCACGCAGAAAGGTGCAAGCCGCGAAGATAGCTATGTTATGGTGCAACGAAACGCAATGCGGGTCTGGGAAGAAGGGCTACGCTATCTTGAGCTTTTGAAAAAAGATAAAGATATCACCCGCTATCTAAGCCATGATGAGCTAGACAAGTTGTTTGATCTGGATCAGCATTTCATCCATGTGGATACAATATTTAATCGTGTATTCAGCCCCAAATCAGCTGCAGTGAAGAAAGACAGCTGATGAGCAAGCAGACTGACAATCCCCTATATGAAGGCAAAGCCAAAATTCTATATCCAGGTAGCGAAGTTGGAACAATACGGCAGTATTTTAAAGATGATGCAACGGCTTTCAATGCTCAGAAACGGGATATCATCAGCGGCAAGGGAATTTTGAACAACTTGATCAGCTCTCATCTGTTCCCAGCAATCGGCCAGATGGGAATCGCCCATCACTTTATTGAGAAACTGAATGACAGAGAACAGCTCGTAAAAGCAGTTGATATTGTTCCCGTTGAGGTAATTATCCGAAATGTGGCTGCTGGTTCTATTTGTAAGCGCCTTGGCCTGACTGAAGGCGAGTCCCTGCCGCATACACTTGTTGAATTCTGTTTAAAAGATGATAGTCTAGGCGATCCTGTCATCTCATCTGAACATGTTTACGCTATGAAGCTTGCCACGCGAAATGAGCTGGATGAGACCATAGAGTTGAGCCTGCGGGTCAATGATTTCCTGACTGGGCTGTTTTTCGGTATTGGCATCCGGCTTATTGACTTCAAGCTAGAGTTTGGTCGGTTGCAGACTGAAGCAGGCTCACAGATTGTTTTGGCAGATGAGCTTAGCCCTGATAATTGCCGTTTATGGGACAGCAAGACTAATGAGAAGCTGGACAAAGACAGGTTCAGACACGATCTAGGCAGCCTCATAGAGGGATATAGCGAAATTGCCCGCCGATTGGGGCTTGTTATCCCTTCATTAAATTAGACAAAAACACGGAGCTGATATCACAGTCCAGTGAGCAAGGAAGACAAATTTATGGAAGTAAAAATCAATATCTCTTTAAAACAAGGGGTCCTAGACCCGCAGGGCCGTGCAGTTGAAAGCGCCCTTATTAGCCTTGGTTACAGTGAAGCCAACAATGTGCGCATAGGCAAACAAATCACACTTGAAATTGAAGCTGAAGATGCGAGCCGCGCCCAGCAGCGTGCTGCCAGAATGTGTGAGACGTTATTGGCAAACACAGTCATTGAAGATTATTCCATAGAGGTTGCAGACCCGTCATGAGAGTTGCCATTCTGGTATTTCCCGGGTCCAATTGTGATCGTGATATGATGGTGGCTGTTGAGACAATTACAGGCCGCCGCCCGGCTCTGGTTTGGCACAAGGACAGCCAGATGGACCCCGTGGATTTGATTATTCTTCCTGGCGGCTTTTCTTTTGGTGACTATCTGCGATGCGGTGCATTAGCCGCACGTGCGCCAGTTGTTGAAGCCATGTTGGATCATGCTAGCCGAGGCGGAGCTGTTTTAGGAGTCTGTAACGGTTTTCAAATTTTATTAGAAACAGGCTTATTGCCTGGAACACTTATCCGCAATGAACGGCTTAAATTTGTCTGCAGGTCTGTAAATTTACAGCTTCAGCCTGACCACGGCTCCCCTCTCTTATCAACTCTTGATCCTGGCCATTCTCTGACCATACCTATTGCTCATAATGAGGGTAATTATTTTGCACAGGAAGATGATC
>PADU01000032.1 GCA_002700485.1 SAR116 cluster bacterium
TTTGAGTCGTCTAATAGAGATTCTCGACTAAATTTTAATTACAAATATGGACTAAATTCTACATTTAATTCCACCTATTCGAAATCAAAATTAAACTATAAAAATTTTAAAAACGGTGTTTTGAGTGCCACTGTTGGCCCAAAAGCTAGCGAAGGCAGTCAGAAAGCTATAACTTTTCAAAATTCTACAACCATTAAAACTGGGCGATTTTCAAATAGTCTTGCTCAAAAACTTGAGTTTGTGAAAAACGACTATGCCGACGATTATGGTTCAGGAAAGCGAAATTCAAAGTCGTTTATGCTAGGCGCATTTCTTACAGATGGAGAATATAACCTTAATTTCAGCCTTAAACCTGAACGCATAAAAGTCACTTCAAGGACCTCAAAATCAAAAACTTTCCAGAAAGTGCCTTATTTAATGGGCGTTGGAAAAACATTTGGCGATGATTACCTGCTAAGTTCTACCTATTCAACGAGTTTCAGAGCGCCAGATGCATTCGCTTTTAGGAGCAACAGTAATATTAAATCTGAAGTGCATGAAAGCATTGAAATATCGGCAAAAAAATATTTGAATAATGGCCACTTTAGAGCAACAGCATTTTCAACAAGTACTTCAAATGCAATCTACTATGACTCGTCTTTTGATTATTTCAATATTGGACGCCTTCAAAATAAGGGAATGGAATTATCGACGAAGCTCTCAAATTTATCAATTTTTGATGCAGATTTAAGTTTGACTATCCAGGACCCAAAATCTAGACCAAGCTCTGCATCTCTTATTGCAGGGGAAAACTCTTTGAAAAAAAGAGCTAAAACCTCCGCCCGCCTTCAACTTTCAACGGATTTAGAAAGAAGCTCAATAGCTACAACTATCAAGTATAGTTCATCCAAAAGCGATACAGGAGGAAAAATCCAACCTGCATTGAGCGTTGATGGTTCATTTTCTATGCCTCTTGGCCAAAGTGCTGAAATCCTTGTTCAAGCTGTAAATGTTCTTGATTCTGATACACAAACAACACACGCTTATAATAGTGCTGGGAGAAGTATTTTCTTAACATTGAAAGGTAATTTAAGTTTCGGGTATTGACCCACTGATCTATGTATGTTCAATGTTGAACGCTGTCGGAGTTCGAATCTAGGAGATTTGCTATGACTGTAAAAAAAACCGCACTTGGCATGTTTGCACTAATCTCATTTTTAGTCGCAAGCAGGGTGATACCGCACCCCCCAAATTTTACTCCTGTACTCGCTGTTGCCATTTTTGCACCTTATTTTTTTCGTGAACTAGCAGTTGCGGTTGCCCTGCCACTTACCGCAATGGTTTTGGCGGACCTGATTATTGGAATGCACAGCTATATGTTGTGGGTTTATGCAGCGGTGACTTCTAGTACTTTGATCAGTTATGTCCTTCGTTACACGGATTTGCATTTATTTAGGGTTGGAGCTCTTTCTTTTGGCTCTTGCTTGATATTTTTCTTAGTGACAAATTTTGGTGTTTGGCTGGGTAGTGACTTTTATCCGCAGACAGTCGAAGGGCTCATAGCCTGTTATGTTGCAGCGCTGCCCTTTTTCGGTAACACGCTAGTCAGTACAGTCGCCTTTAGCGGTCTGTTTTATGGGCTTATGCGCATGGCCGGGCAGCAAGACCGAATAACCCAACTTTAAACAGTCCTTATATCTAGTTTGGCCGGCAAACCTTGAGTGAACATGAGTAATCACATTTTTGTTTTTGGGCTGGGCTATGTTGGCCGGCATTTGGCAACAGAACTAAGTATACGTGGCTGGCAGGTTACCGGAACAACGAGACAGCCTGGGAAACTTGTCGGTGAAGTGCCAAACAGTTGGACCATTCTCCCCTTTCAAGCTGGAACCACACTTGACAGGCTTGATTACCATTTGTGTAAGGCTACTCATCTGCTTTGCACGATATCGGCCCTGTCAGGAGGCGACCCCGTTCTTGAAATGCACGAACCAGAGATAAAAAAGTTTTCTGGTTGGGTGGGATATCTGTCTGCCACATCTGTTTATCCCAATCAACCAGAAGGGTGGGTTGATGAAGATACAATGCCTGTCCCCGTAACTGCCCGCGGTAAGGCTCGACTTACAGCCGAAAAAAAATGGCTGGAATGTACAAATGCGGAAGTGTTTAGGCTAGCCGGGATATACGGGCCACAACGTAACCCTTTTGCCGAACTTCTAGCAGGAACGGCCCGCATTATTGATAAACCTGGCCAAGTTTTCAATCGCATACATCAGACAGACATAAGTCAGACTCTAATAGCGGCAATGGGTAAACCGAGGCCAGGACGGGTGATTAATCTCGCAGATGGCAAGCCCGCTTCACAAGGTGATGTTTTGAGCTATGCAGCTGGTCTGCTCGGCATAAACCCACCAGCGCCAATCCCTTTTGAAACAGCTGACCTTAGCCCGATGGCACGTAGTTTTTTCAGCTCCTGTAGACGGGTTCGTTCAAATATAATCGGTCCAGAACTAGGCCACGAGCTGGTCTATCCTGATTATAAAAAAGGACTTGAGGCAATCCACGCTGAACAAAACTTTTGATTATCCTGAAATCTGCGGGGCCAATTCACCATTCGCATAACGACTAGCCATATCTCCAAGGGAAATGGGTTTTATTTTATGAGCGTTTCCAGCTGTGCCAAACCGCTCAAATCGATTCCGGCATAACGCTTCCATCGCGTCTTGAGCTGGCTTTAGGAATTTGCGCAAATCAAATTCAGACGGGGTGGTCTGCGCGACTTTGCGAATCACGCCTGCCATAGCTAGGCGACAATCTGTATCAATATTGACTTTGCGCACACCATGCTTGATGCCCCGTTCAATTTCTTCTATCGGCACCCCATAAGTTTGCGGCATCTCACCCCCAAATTCATTGAATATATCCTGCAACTCCTGTGGCACAGAAGAGGAGCCATGCATAACTAGATGGGTTTGCGGCAGGCGGCGGTGAATATCCTCAATAACATGCATAGCCAGAATATCCCCGTCCGGCTTGCGCGAGAACTTATAAGCCCCATGACTTGTACCCATGGCAATCGCTAGCGCGTCAACCTGTGTGGCTTCCACAAAATCAACAGCCTGCTGCGGATCTGTCAGCAACTGCTCTTCCGATAATTTTCCTTCTGCACCATGGCCATCTTCCTGATCACCCATTCCGGTTTCGAGAGAGCCAAGAACGCCGAGTTCCCCCTCAACAGAGACGCCTCCATGATGGGCCGTCTGTGTGACATCAGCTGTAATCCTCAAATTATAATCATAAGACGCGGGGGTTTTGCCATCTGCTTCGAGCGAGCCATCCATCATTACAGATGTAAATCCATATTGAATGGCAGTCATGCAGGTCGCTTGTGAGTTGCCATGATCCTGATGCATGCAGATAGGGATATGCGGATACATCGCTTCTAGGCCTTTAATCAGAGACTGAAGAATAAGGTCACCTGCATAGCCCCGAGCGCCGCGGCTAGCTTGCAGAATCACAGGTGAATCCACGCTGTCCGCTGCTTTCAGGATCGCAAGACCCTGTTCCATATTATTGATGTTGAACGCTGGGATCCCATAGCCATGTTCAGCTGCATGATCCAGTATTTGTCTTAAGGTCACAAGCATAGATAACTCATCTGATTAACCGCGTGTTTGCCCACTCATATAGTGGTTCTTTTCAAACAAAACCGCAATTTAAAATTTCTAGGTTGCAGACAAAATCACTCTGATTTATACCACTCAACCTCATCAGCGGACCCAAAGATAAGCGGCACACGCTGATGCAGGTCAGTGGGCTGTATATCCAGAATATCCTGTTCTCCGTCTATGGCGAGACCCCCTGCCTGTTCAACCAGAAAGCTGATTGGGTTGGCCTCATAAACAAGACGCAAACGGCCGTATTCATAGCCCCTGCGGCTGTCTTCAGGATATAGAAAAATGCCGCCACGCCGCAAAATACGCCAGCAATCAGCAACCAGTGATCCCGCCCAGCGCATATTGAAGTTTCTACCCCGTCCTCCCTGCTTGCCTGCAAGAAGTTGGTCAATATAGCTGGCTGTGCGGGTAGACCAGTGCCGGTGATTCGCCGCATTAATCGCGAATTCAGATGTCTGGCACGGAATTCTGACCTGCCAATCCATTAGCCTGTACTCCGTCCCGTCAAAGCAGAATGCAAAAACCCCATTACCATAGGTCAGTAGAAGCGCTGTCTGAGGCCCATAAGCAAAAAACCCTGCTGCAATCTGATCACGGCCGGGGCACAGCAGGTTTGTTTCTGTCTTATGGTCAGGGGCAGGATATAGAGAAAAAATTGTCCCAATCGTCAGATTGTTATCAATGTTAGATGATCCATCCAGGGGATCACAGGCACAGACCAGCTGGCCAGATGGCGACAACGGGACGGGTTGTTCACGTTCTTCGGACAGATAGGCAACCAGGCTAGTCTTTGCCAAAGCCTGTTCGATTAGCTGGTCGGCCAGAACATCAAGTGCCTTTTGGCCATCACCATCTGCATTTTCCTCACCTGTCACTGCCCCCAAGGCAGTCTGGCTAATACCGTTCTGTGCCGCTAACTCAGCGATGTTTATTGATGCCTCTGCTAAACCAAGAACCGCTGCCTCCGCATCTGGCAGGAGCTCCCCAGCCCGTATGTCAGACTGCAAAAAAGCAGTCAGGCTGGGCGCTAAAGTTGAAGACTGAGACATTATGCGAGACTATCCGAGAGTGAATACAATACAGCCAAATAAAAATAGCCCGGAACATGAATATGATGCTCCGGGCTTCTTAATCAATGGTAAAAAATTACCGCCTTAAAAAGCTCTATTCGCGGTTACCAAGCAGCTGGACCATNAATAANAACATATTGATGAAATCCAGATANAGGGTNAGTGCCCCATGNATGGACTTGCGTCCGGCCACCTCACGNCTGTCACCTGCATAATAGATGGATTTNACTTTNTGCGTGTCATAGGCTGTNANACCAGCAAACAGCAATACACCAACCACAGAAATNAGAAATTCCATGCCTGATGAAGCTAAAAATATATTGACAATAGAGGCAAGAATTAANCCAACCACACCAACAATCAAAAACCCGCCAAGCGCGGTCANATCACGTTTGGTGGTATATCCAAATATTGACAGANCNGCAAATGCACCTGCAGTGATGAAAAAAGCTCTGGCGACGCTGGCTCCTGTAAATGCAAACAGAATGGTGGACAAAGACAGACCCATAATTGTGGCATAAATGTAGAATAATGTCCGGGCCTTTCCGGGAGACATACTATTAATTTTAAAGCTGATCCACATCACCATGGCCAATGGGGCGAACATGATTACATACATCAAAGGGGTGCCAAATAGTAACTGACCGATGGCCGGATTGGCCTGAACCATAAGCTTTGTGCCAAAAGCAGCAAAGCCTGTCAGTGCAAGAGCGGTTGTCATATGATTATAGACGCCCAGCATATAGCTGCGTAAACCGGCATCAATGGAAACTGATTGGCCAGTCACAGATGACGCGTAACGGTTTTCCTGCATTTCAAACTCCTTGAGATGAAAATTGAATGTTAGAAAGAGGTTGAAGACCACCTACCACCTCTGAATTTTAATTTAATGTCGTTTTGCCTGTGTTTCAAGTAGAGATCATCACTAACGCAGCCAACAAAAGGTCGCATCAGGCTTGCGCGGCCTGCCTCTGAGAGGCCCGCAAGCGGACAGAATCAGATTTCAGCTGGCCGCAGGCTGCNAGAATATCACGCCCCCGCGGGGTTCTGACAGGTGAGGCATAGCCTGCACGCATGACNATTTTCGCAAATTTATCAATGGCNTCATNATCAGAACACTGATGTGCCGTGCCTGGCCACGGATTAAAAGGTATCAGATTAATTTTTGACGGAATGCCTTTTATTAGCTGCACCAAAGCCTTGGCATCAGCTTCAGTATCATTGATGCCCGCAAGCATCACATATTCCCATGTCACCCGGCGAGCATTTGAAAGNCCAGGATAGGTCCGCACCGCATCAATCAGCGACTTCAGATTATATTTGCGATTAATAGGCACAAGCTGGTCTCGCAGTTCGTCACGCACCGCATGNANTGAAATAGCAAGATTCACGCCCAGCTCTTCACCACATTTCTGAATTTCAGGTACAATGCCNGATGTNGATAANGTCACCCGCCGGCGTGACANNGCNATGCCTTCACCGCTCATGATGGTCTGCAGCGCTTTAGCAACATTATNGTAATTATATAATGGCTCGCCCATACCCATCAGCACAATATTAGTNAGGCGNCGGTCAGGCTTACCAGCTGGCCAGTCCCCCAGCTCATCCATGGCCAGAAGGACCTGACCACAAATCTCATCCACGCTGAGATTGCGNACCAGACGCTGTGTTCCTGTATGACAGAAGGAGCAGGTCAGAGTGCAACCTACCTGTGATGAAATACATAAAGTGCCTCTGTCTGAATCCGGGATATAAACCGTTTCAGCTTCCTGGCCATCTNTCAGTTTAATCAGCCACTTAATTGTCCCATCTGCTGAATTCTGGCGGCGAGAGACAAGTGGTCGGTCAGCATGAAAATGCTGGGCCAGCAGCAATTGAACAGATTTGCCCAGATCAGTCATATCTGAAAAATCCGTTAGTCCATGTCGCCAGACCCACCGCCAGAGCTGGCGAGCGCGGAACCGNGGCAATTGCANNTGTTCTATCTGCATNTCCAGCTCNTAAAGAGANAGNCCCAGAAGAGGTGTTCTGGTCTCTGGCAGNATCGTATTCACGAAAGGCGCTCCTNTGNCTGTCCTGTCACNTAGTTNTCCCAGNTTTATCTGTTTCNTGCAGCAGNTGTGCAGACAGACNCTATCNNTNACATATNTTTAAGGGCAGGCTTTATCNAGNAAATTTTTTGCTGCGGTGAANCCNGACAANGAATATTCATCAATNGTTTTGTTATTGCGNGACGACACGCCTGTNACTATNAACTTTGAGCCCCGTTTCATGGCTGCNACCAGTCTCATATCATCTTCNGGCCCCTGTGACCAAGCACGGTTGTCTAATGTNAACAGNGTTNCACTNNTNTTATCAATNGAAAAATCGACCTCTGACTGCTTTTTATATCTGTAGCCCGCTAAGACAGACACAACATCTCGCTCTGCCTTGCCTGGACCATGCGAGACGAAAACGCGGGTTTCGCCGCGATTGGCCCGGTCATAATCTCCACGCAATTCTTTTGGCACACTTGACATAAAGCAAATCCGACCTTTGGCCGTTTCCTGCTTATAGATCATCCAATCCTTGAATCCCTTAAGCTCTTCAGTTTTTGCATGAACTTGCCCTATGACCGTTGTTACGCTCAGAANCCAAAGACACAAAAAAGCAACACCATATCTGCCCGTCATAACTTTCCCCGTTTTTTGACATAAATTTACCAGATTATGAAAAGACCTGTAGCCCATGCGGTGAAGAATCGCAAAACTTTCGATGTGGAGCAAGGCTTTTTCACAAAACCTATACAAAGAAAAAGTGTCATTTTCATGTTGGAATTTCAAAAAGATGCAAATGAGACATGAATTTATGCGCTAAATCCCGGTTTTTAATAGGCGGAGACACGAAAAATGTATGAAAATCGACCTGAAATGGATTTTCAACTTGTAAGTGAGCTCGCTGTCCCGTTTACTAAAGTCATGGGAACTGGCTACACAACTGTCAAACCGAAAGGTTTGACTAAATGGGATAATTTACTCGTACGCGTCGGCCGCGAGCGCGATAGAAGCGCTTTTTCTGAATTATTTGAACATTTTGCACCGCGGATAAAGTCCTTTTTGCTGCGTCTGGGTACAGATGAGTCCATAGCTGAAGAGGTTTCACAGGAAGCCATGATTATGGTCTGGCGCAGAGCAGAAACCTATGATGTCCGGCAATCAGGGGCCAGCACATGGATTTTTACGATCGCCCGCAACAAGCGTATTGACCGTCTACGCCGCGAAAACAGACCCCTGCCAGATATGAGCGACCCAAGCCTAGCTCCAGATGACGTTGAAACAAGCGATATTTTTGTCTTCAGGCAACAAGAAGAGAAGAAAATTCGCCACGCTTTGAAAAATTTACCTGAAGAGCAAGCCAAAATGATCTTTTCTGCGTACTATGAGGAGAAATCCCATAGAGAAATCGCTGATGAAAGTGGGGTCCCTCTTGGAACTGTAAAATCGCGGATTAGATTAGCGCTAAATAGGTTACGCGCTCACCTGGACGAGCCTGAAGGAATATGGAAGTCATGAACGAACAAGCAACATTAAATACGCAAGTGCTTGATGCTTTGCTCCTCGATTATGCAACGGGTGCGCTTTCTCGTCCACTCGAGCTATTGGTTGAAACACATCTTGCGATGAATGAAAAGAGTAGCCGGTCAATGCGAATGCTGATGCAATTGGGCGGCATCTTGCTCGAAGACTCGGAGCCCGTTTCGCTGTCAGAAGGAGCGCTACAAAACGTCATGTCACAGCTTAGCCAGTTTGACAAAGAAACAGAAGAGATATTCTCAAGAGTAAGTGCGCATACCGAATGGTTACCGCATCCCATTGCCCACTATATGCCTGAACCTAATTGCAAACAAAGCTGGCGCCGGGCGGGGATTGGCATTCTTGAAACGGATATAAATTTCGGTGAAGCCGGTGGTAAAGCAAAGATTTATCGAATCGCTTCCGGAACAGCTGTGCCTATCCACTCCCATACAGGGGCAGAGGTAACATTGGTGCTGTCAGGCGGTTTCACAGACGAAACCGGCAGCTATGGCCCTGGCGATATTGCTATCCAAGAAGCTGGTAGTGAGCACAAACCCGTTGCCGATGATGATGGAGAATGCATGGTCTTGGCCGTAAATGAGGGCGAAATCAAGCTAACTGGTCCGATAGGCCGTGTTCTGAACCTGCTGGTGAATTAACTCTTTTTTTGTCAAAGGACTAGGCTCGTCAGGCTAGCAACAGCGATCAGGCTGAGATGCAGACGTAACGGCCGCATCCACGCTGGCCAGATCTGATCCCGAAACAACTTCTGATCAATCTGTAAAGCAGTCAAAAAACACAGTGACAGGACCACTGCACCAAATTTTATCGGCAGCAGAAGTGCCACCCAGCCTAAAAGAGACGGGCAAACAGACCAAATGAGCCAGGTAATATCAGAGCGCCCATTTGCATTGGGGCTCGTGATCACCCGGCCCCAATGCAACCCCCCCAAAAAGCTGAGAATAACGGCCCCATAACTGAGCATAAGATGGGCTGACGCAAGACCCAATACGGCCATCTGATGGCTGGCAGCAATCGCGCCACACAAAAACGGAAGCGCGCCACCATAACCTAGGACACGTGCTATCAACACTGTCTTAACCGGGGTGAAGCAAGGATCTGAATTGGTCATTGGCTAGTCCTTATCTAAGACAGACAATACAGAAGGCAGCACTGATTGTGTGATCACTGCCACGCCAGACTTATTTGGATGCAGCCCGTCAGGTTGGTTGAATTTTGGGTTCAGCGCAACCCCGTGGAGGAAAAACGGGTAAAACTCTGTATTAAATCTGTCTGCTAATTCAGGATAAATCAAATCAAATTGTTGTCTGTATGCAGGTCCTAAATTCACCGGAGCCAGCATGCCGCATAACAATATCTTTATATTCTGCGCCTGTAGACGGCTCAGGATCTGCTTCAAGTTTTCACGGGTCTGCTGCGGGTCAAGACCACGCAGCAAATCATTGCCGCCCAAAATTATCATCACCGCATCGGGCTGGTCGCTCAACGCCCAATCAAGACGGGCCAGACCGCCAGCTGTGGTATCGCCGGAAACCCCTGCATTAAGAACTTTGACATCCCTGCCCGCTGCTGTTAACGCCTGCTGAAGCTGTTCCGGAAACCCCTCACCAGCACTCAGTCCATAGCCAGCCACAAGGGAATCCCCATAAACCATTAATCTCTGCTGAGCAGCAAGGACAGGAGTTGAGCCAGAGGAAACTACTATAAAGGCCAGTAGAGTGAAAATCAGGCCGCATATTTTTAGCGTATACAGATTTACAGAAAACATTTATTGCTCCGTCTTGGCAGCCCTGCCTGTCATGCCCATATACTCGAAAAGAATAACAGAAAACAGGCGGCTCTTTTTTTATCTGAACCCCTCACTCCACACCATACCATAAGCAGTACAGGAATTTGGATGAACTCTTCAAACCGACATAATGTGTCAGCACAGGCAAATCAAGATAAGGGTCCGCCTGCTGTCATTGAACTGAAAGATGCCTGGCTGCAGTTGCGCAGCCAGTCAGGTACAACAGATATTCTGAAAGGCATTGATCTGAGCATCCCAGCTGGCCAGCATGTTGCTGTGGTTGGCCCCTCTGGCGCCGGGAAAACAAGTCTTTTAATGGTCATGTCAGGGCTGGAAGCGTTAACTTCAGGAAAGGCTGTGCTAACAGGTCTGGACACGACAAATATGAATGAAGACAGGCTGGCAAGCCTGCGCCGTGACAATGTCGGCATTGTGTTTCAAGCCTTCAGGCTGATCCCCTCTATGACAGCCCTGCAGAACGTCGCTGTACCGCTGGAATTATCCGGCCAGGCAGATGCGCATGACAGAGCGGCAAAGGCCTTGGCTGATCTGGGGCTTCCGCATCGTCTAAATCATCTGCCTGATCAGCTTTCTGGGGGTGAGCAGCAGCGTGTGGCGATCGCGCGAGCCATTGTCCCCCGACCTAAAATTCTACTGGCCGACGAGCCAACAGGGAACCTCGATAGTACAACCGGCCAACAAGTGATAAAACAATTATTTTCAGCCGCCCGTAGTGTTCAGGCTGCGCTGGTGCTAATAACCCATGATGAGCTCCTGGCCAGCCAGTGTGAGAGGCTGCTGCGCGTCACTGACGGACTGATTACAGCAGATGCCATGAACCGCCCATCCAAGAAGAGGGCCTAAATGTCAAATCCTGCAAAAACAGGCCGCACGCAGAATGAAACCTGGTCACTGGCATGGCAGTTTGCCAGATGCGAGCTGCGCCAGTCAGTTATGCGCTTCAGAATTTTTCTGGCAGCCCTAATGCTTGGCGTTGCCGCAATAGGTGCCGTCGGTTCTGTTGCTGAGTCGATGCGCTCTGGAATTACAGATAATGGGCGTATGCTATTAGGTGGTGATTTTGAGCTGTCCAGCCTGCATGTCGCACCTGATAAAGATTTGCTCGACAAAGTCAGACGGACCGCCTCTCTGTCTGAAATTATACAGATGCGCGCTATGTTAGGCAAAGAGACAGGCACAGAGCATGCAGCTAAACGCAAGCTTGTTGAGCTGAAAGCTGTGGATGAAGCCTATCCACTGGTGGGCATTGTTGAGCTGTCGCCGCCCCAGACATTGAAACAAGCCCTTGCAGACAGAGGCGCAGTGGTTGCTCCGGCCCTGTTGCGGGCCACGGGCCTGTCTGTTGGCGATAAAGCGCAGCTAGGAGAAATAACCATAACAGTGAGAGGAGTCCTGGACAGCGAGCCGGATCAGACGATCAGTTTTGTCAGTTTTGGCCCACGGCTAATGGTTAGTACCGCCACATTGAATGAGTCTGGCCTGCGTCAGGAAGGCGCGTTCATCACTTATCGGAACAGAGCTGTGGTCAGGCAGGCCAGCCAGATTGAAGACATCATCACTGAACTGGACAAGGCTGTTGACAACACACATATCCGTCTGCGGACAACAGATTCAGCAGCAGGCGCCTTTGATAGATTTATTGAGCGGGCAGAACGGTTTNTGATGCTGGTNAGCCTGACCGCCCTNTTGATTGGCGGGCTAGGAGTCAGCGGGGCTGTGCGGGCCTGGCTCCAAAGCCGGATGACCGTGATTGCNACCCTGAAATGTGTTGGCGCAACATCAAATCTGATTTTTCGTGTCTATANGCTGCAGGTTCTGGCAATGGCAGGGCTNGGTATCGCCGGAGGACTTGTGCTGGCCGGCCTAACGCCATTTGCAACNACACGTTTATTTGCAGATTATGTGAATGTGCCNCTTGACCCGACTTTCTACCCGCGCCCGCTAGCCATTGCTGCTGCATTTGGCTTTCTAACCACGCTGGTCTTCGCCCTGTGGCCGCTGTCCCGCACGCAGTTCATACGCGCATCTCACCTTTTCAGAACGCTATCTGAGCCCCCTACTGGTTGGCCAGGGAATACTGTGTTGGGCGCAATTATCATCTGTTGCGCTGGTCTGCTAAGTCTGGCTCTTCTGGCGACAGGAAATATTGTTCTGTCCTTCAGCTTTCTTGTTGGCACAGGTATCGCTCTTCTGTTCTTGAGCGGGTTGGGGGAAGCTGTATTGAGGGGACTGCGGCTGGTCCGTTCGCCGCGTTATATTCCAACCCGGCTTGCACTATCAGCGATTACTCGGCAGGGATCACCCCTGCGGTCAATCATTCTTGCTTTTGGACTAGGACTTTCTGTTCTGGTAGCTGTCACATCAAGTCAGCATAACCTCGCCAGCCAGCTAACTGGNCGGGCTGAAAATGATGCTCCTGACTGGTTTTTCATTGATATTCAACCTGAGCAGATAACACCTTTCATTACAGTGGTACAACAACAGGNCNCGAATACCTTCATTGAACAGACGCCGATGTTGCGCGGGCGGGTCACTGCCCTTGACGGTGTACCCGCAAGCCAGTTCAGCCCAGATAATGAAAGCGCATGGATTCTGCGCGGGGATCGGGCCCTAACTTGGCAGGCACTGCCACCGGAAGAGACAAAGATTATGACCGGAAGCTGGTGGTCATCTGACTATAGCGGCCCCCCTTTGTTATCGATCACACATGAGATGGCTGAAGATTTCGGCCTGGCTGTCGGCGACAGTGTTAGTCTGAATATTTTGGGGCGCGAAATTACCGGTGAAATAGCTAACACACGTGAAGTGGCCTGGGAAAGTTTTCGTATAAACTTTGTGTTTATTATGTCACCCGGCTTACTGGAAGGCGCCCCACACAGCTGGATTGCTACAACAAAATCTGATACAGATGACACCGCATCTAAAATTGAACAGGCTGTTACCTCGTCTTTCAAAAATATCTCAGCTTTGTCTGTGCGGCAGGCCGTCAGCACCGTTGAAAAGGTTCTGGACCTACTCGGGAATGCTATTCAGCTGACTGCAGCTGTTACTCTTTTGTCAGGGCTGGCGGTTCTCGCCGGAAGTGTCGCCACATCCGAGGCCCAGCGGATTTCTGATTCCATTATTCTGAAAGTATTGGGTGCGCGGCGCACGGATATCATTCTGTCCTGGCTGTTTGAATATGCGCTTCTAGGCATTCTGACCGCCCTAGTGGCATCTGTGATAGGCACAGGCGTAAGCTGGGCCCTGATCGTTTTGTTCATTGAGTCTAACTTTATCTTTAATCTGCCACTTATCCTATCAACGGCCTTTATCGGCGCAGGCTTTACCACTTTGCTAGGCCTTATTGGCGCGATGCGCAGCCTATCTTTCCGACCTGCGCCATTTCTGCGGGAAACAGCGTAAACAACGTCTGGGCCTGCCACAGGAATCCAACCAGAACGGGACCAGAGCTGAAAAAGCGGTTCCTTTATGCTTGCCTTTTCTGCTATACGAAACAGGGATTTGCAAGCAGACAGATGATGGCGAAGCGATGAGGAGAAAGGAACATGGCACACGATAAGGTGAACAAGGTTGTTCTTGCCTATTCAGGAGGGCTGGATACATCTGTGATCTTGAAATGGCTGCAAGAAACCTATCGTTGTGAGGTGATAACCTTCACCGCTGATTTAGGCCAAGGAGAGGATATTGAGCCTGCCCGTAAAAAGGCCAAATTGCTTGGTATCAAACAAATTTTTATCGAGGACCTGAGAGAAGAATTTGTATCTGACTATGTCTTTCCCATGTTCAGGGCCAACGCACTTTATGAAGGGCTCTATCTGTTGGGCACATCCATTGCCCGCCCTCTGATCGCCAAACGGCAGATTGAAATTGCGCGCGAGATTGGCGCAGATGCAGTCTCACACGGCGCAACAGGCAAAGGTAATGATCAGGTCAGGTTTGAGCTGGGCTATTATGCACTCCAACCTGATATCAAAGTGATTGCCCCCTGGCGAAAATGGGATCTGTCTTCACGCACCAAGCTAATCGCTTATGCTGAAGCAAACCAGATTCCTGTTCCAAAAGACAAGCGGGGAGAAGCCCCGTTCAGTGTAGATGCCAATTTGCTGCATATTTCNGCTGAAGGTAAGGTTCTGGAAGACCCAGCAACTGCCGCAGAGGAATATGTATTTTCGCGCACCGTTGCCCCTGAAAAGGCCCCTGATACTCCTACTGAGATNAGCNTTACCTTTAAAGGCGGTGATCCGGTTGCGATNAATAATGTGGCGATGTCACCCGCCACTTTNTTGACTGAATTAAACAGGCTGGGCGGTGAAAACGGGATAGGCCGGCTTGATCTGGTTGAAAACAGGTTTGTCGGCATGAAATCGAGAGGCATTTATGAGACGCCTGGCGGGACTGTCCTGCTGGCCGCTCGGCGGGCGATGGAATCCATCACATTGGACAGAGGTGCAGCCCATCTAAAAGATGAGCTGATGCCTCGTTATTCCGAATTGGTTTATAATGGGTTCTGGTTTTCACCGGAACGCGAAATGCTGCAGGCCGCGATTGATAACTGCCANGATATGGTGAATGGCAATGTAAACTTAAAACTTTATAAGGGCANCGTGGTCATCACNGGGCGTTCTTCACCAAATTCTCTCTATTCAGNAGATCTGGTGACCTTTGAAGAAGGAACTGCTGATTATGACCATCAAGATGCGCATGGTTTCATCCGCCTCAACGCGCTCAGGCTGCGGGTACTNAGTTCAGCCCGCCGCAAGCTGACATCGTCATGAGCTGCTTGGGCCAATTGGTTACAATCCGATTTATTCACCACAGACAGAACCTGCCTGTTTATTATTAAGCGGCTTCTGTTTGAACAAGACAAATTTTGCTGGAGCAAGCGCATATCCGGTATCTCGTAGACCCGTTTCACAGGGATCAACAAAAGAGATTGAATATGCATGATTACCATTGGAATGTTTTCTAAATTCTTGATATTCCGGAGATGAAATACCTAAAACTAACGCAACTGTAAAAACGACTATCGGCATAATGAAATTTCCTTTCTAAATCTTATTCACAAAACAGCCAAAAATACATTGTCTCAATTTGAGCATTTTTTGCGATAAATACGTTTGTTTGTAGACGAAAAGGCGGCCGAAAAAAGGCCCTGCCATAACGGCAGGGCCCCTTACCTCTTCAAATGAAAAACTGGGTTAACCAGATATGCGCAAAGCAACATTCTCCCAGTTCACCAAATTATCCAGGAAGTTTGTCAAATAAGCAGGCCGTTTGTTGCGGAAATCAATGTAATAAGAATGTTCCCACACATCACAGCCCAAAAGTGCTTTCTGACCGAAACATAGCGGGTTGACGCCATTCTCCGTCTTTGTAATNGCNAGGCTTCCATCAGCCTGCTGGACCAGCCAGCACCANCCTGAACCAAACTGGCCAACACCTGCGGCGACAAAAGCCTCTTTAAANGCATCAACAGAGCCAAACTGNTCTGTTANAGCAGAGCTAAGTTCAGATGGCATCTCTCGGCCTGAGGGGCCCATCATTTCCCAAAATTGAATGTGATTCCAATGCTGGGACGCATTATTAAAAATACCATTCTGAGCGACAGNATCAGCCTGATAGGTGCCTGTGATAATTTCTTCCAGAGCACTGTTCGCCCACTGAGTGTCCGCGATCAGCTTATTGCCATTATCAACATAGGCCTTATGGTGAAGGTCATGATGAAATTCCAGCGTTTCCTGGCTCATTCCGCCTGCGGCTAGAGCATCGTAAGCATAAGGCAGTTCGGGTAATTCAAAAGCCATCTTTATCTCCTTGTTTATAAACTTAAGAGGCCTGCATTGTTGCTGGCTATCTCTGTTGCATAATTTGAGGGCAGGTGCACAAAATTAGATATGCTACATCTAAGCAAAAAGATAAACCAATTTCTGTAATGTCAAGCTCTATGCAGCAGTGGTTATCTGCGNCTGAAATCCNNCTTTTNGAACTTTAGTCAATGCCTTTGATGGTCATGGACCGCATTGAAACCTGCCGCCCCCTTTTTTTTCANAGCCCTAAATTTTAAGTTCTNTTTCTGAGCAGCCTGATTAGGCTGGAGGTATCATTGCGCCCACAACCACGCTCAGATAGGGCAGCATAGAACTGGGCTACCAGAGCAGTTACCGGCAGCTGGGACCTATTAGCAGCGGCTTCTGCCAGACAAATCCGCAAATCCTTGCGCATCCAGTCAACCGCAAAGCCAAAATCAAATTCATCTCTGACCATGGTAGAACCCCGATTTTCCATCTGCCATGACTGGGCCGCGCCGCCAGAGACAACCCCCAACACCTTATCCATATCCAGCCCTGCATTCTGACCGAAATTGAGCGCTTCAGATAAACCCTGCACCAAACCGGCAATACAGATCTGGTTGACCATCTTCGTCAACTGACCTGCCCCTGCTGACCCCATATGGGTCACCCGTGCCCCATAACAAGACATTAAGGGTTTGGCCTGGTCATAAGCCGCGGCGTCACCGCCGCACATTACGGTTAGCTTGCCACCTTCTGCTCCAGCCTGACCACCGGAAACAGGTGCATCAATAAAATGCAATCCCCTACCGCGAGCAGCGTCATAAAGTACCCTCGCAATATCAGCAGATGCGGTAGTGTTATCAATGAACACAGAATCGGCACGCATAGTCTTGAACGCACCATCGGGACCGGTGGTCACAGAGGCGATATCCTTATCATCGCCGACACAAGCGAATACAAAATCACATCCTTTCGCAGCGTCAGCGGGTGTGTCCGCCTTTGCGCCTTCATACTCAGCCACCCATTTATCAGCTTTTGCTGCTGTTCTGTTATAAACAGTAACATCATAGCCACCTGCCTTCAGATGCCCTGCCATCGGATAGCCCATAACCCCCAGTCCTAAAAACGCAACCTTTGCCAAAAGAATTCTCCTTTACCTTAAATTAAATCACAAAACTAGTCTTTTTCTGTATATTGCAGCTCTCCACAGCCATCAGGATAATGAAGAGGGTGAAGACAAGTCCAGCGCTTTTCTTCTCCTCTGGCAGAAAGGCAGGCTGATCCATTATCAGACTCTGATTTTTGCTGTTCAGCGGGGCTGAGCATGTTATGCTAGCTGTTCCTAAAGCGGTGGTTTCAACGTATTNGTTAGGTAGTACGGCAAAAGAGAGCGGTCATGTCAGTATTGATAAATGATGAGCAGATTGAAATTCTGATTTCTGAGTCAGAAATTAAGGCCCGTATAAATCACCTGGCAAAAGAAATATCGGATACCTACAAAAAATCTGATCAACTTGTCGTCATTGGGCTGTTACGTGGTTCCTTTATTTTTATTGCTGATCTGGTGAGGCGATTAAACCTGCCTGTTGAGGTGGATTTCATAACAGTATCCAGCTATGGAACTGAGATGGAGTCAAGCCGTCAGGTCAGGATCATCAAGGATCTTGAAACCTCCATCAAAAACCGAGATGTGCTAGTGGTCGAGGATATTNTTGATACTGGACACACGTTGGCACAGNTACTGCAAATCATGCAGACCCGAAAGCCAAAGAGCCTGTCTGTCTGCACATTGCTTAATAAGCCCTCACGCCGAGAAATAGAGGTTACTGTTCGCTGGACAGGGTTTAATATTCCAGATGAGTTTGTCATCGGCTATGGCATTGATTACGCACAGCAAGGCCGTAATTTGCCGCATATCGGCTTCGTCCGNCGTCCTTAGTGCTTGGAATCGGCTCCAGCATCAGGCCATGAGCGCAGTTTCATAAGGATATCTTGATAAAGGTTCAGCTCCCGTAGCCGTAATCACAATCTGCTCCTCCAGCTTGACCCCTTCATGCCCGCCCTCTGCCCCAACATAGGCTTCAACACACAAAGTCATGCCCTGTTCAAGACACCCATCATAGCCATGATGTATGGCATCTTCAGGATATCGAATAGAGGGATATTCGTCACATAAACCAATGCCATGCGCCAGCACACCATATCTGAGCGACCTGAATGCAGCAGGCAGGCGGTGGGCTTTGGCTGTGACTTCAGAAAAGCTCATCTCAGGCTTAAGCAGTTCTATATTTGTCATCACATGGTCATAAGCAACCTGATAGAGATGCTTCTGCTGGTCGTTTGGCGGAAGATCACCAACAATCCAGCTGCGTGATATATCACAGCAATAGCCATAAGTTGAGACAAGATCTGTATCAAAAGCAAGCATGTCGCCAGCCTGCATCACCCTTGGACCACATTCCTGGTACCAGGAATTCGTGCGCGGCCCAGAGGCCAGAATACGAGTTTCTATCCATTCCCCACCGCGCCTGATATTGCCAGCATGCAATTCTGCCCAGACATCATTTTCAGTGACGCCCGGCTGCACAGCAAGGCGCATTTCATCGACAGACCGCTCACATGCATGAACAGCGCAGCGCATGGCCTTCAGTTCATTCTCATCCTTAATCGATCTGGCATGTTCACTTAAGACTTGCCCGTCCAAAATCTGCACACCTTTAGTCTGGAGGGCCCTGTAGCCTGCATTTTCAATCTTATCCACGGCCAACCGCCGATTGTTGCCCCCNTATTCACGCATGAGATCTGTGATTTGACCCGCAAAGGCCGCTGCATGCTCATCTGTGCGGTTGCCTGTTTCAAAATAGAAAAATGATGCACCGCCCCGCACCTCACCAACCAGCGGCAGATGTGCAGACAGATGTTCGCAATTATGAAAATCAAACAGAATGACCTTGCCATTCGGCGGCACAAAACAGGCCCGAGCNGCATTNTGGGCAATCCAGAGCTGCATATTTGTGGTGTCTGTCGCATAGCGAATATTCAGCGGATCAAACAGCAACAGCCCTGCACAATCATATGCGCTGATCTGCTGCTGCAATCGAGACAGACGATAGTGCCGTAAAGAGGGCAGGTCGGGAACACATAAACCGGCCTGTTGCCATTCTGAAAATGCCAGTTTTGTTGGCCCAATTTCCACACGATCATTTTGATCAGGCGTGCCATCTTGTTTTAAATGTACACGTCTATTGGGATCAATTTTTCGGTTTGAGCCGACAAACAACGAAGACAAGACCGTCTCCCCACACTTTTGGTTTGAACATCGCCTGTTNTTAGCCTGTTCGGTCAAAAGGCTTCTGCCCATTCCGCAAGCGACAGAAAAAAATATAAATCCGAACCTAACAGCCTGTTTTGTCCATAAAACCAAGCCGAGACTGGTCCTGATTTTCCTCTGTCAGTTAGAGACAGACAACATAGCGGCCCTGAATTTTTCCGCTCAGGATATCCTTGGCAGCTGTTTCTAGATTATCAAGTGTAATTTCAGTTGCTATGCTGTCCAGCTTATCCAGCGGAAAATCATCCACCAATCTCGACCAGGCCTGAACCCGACTGTCATATGGCTGGTTAGCCGAATCAATCCCTAGAAGATTGACGCCACGCAGCAAAAACGGGATTACACTTGCCGGCATTTGATGGCCACCAGCATTACCAATGGCCGCAGCAGAACAGCCATATTTCAACTGTCCTAGAATACGGGCCAGCATCTCACCACCCACATTATCAATACACCCTGCCCAGCGNTCAGACTCTAAGGGTCGTTTNATGGCCTCTGCTAGTTCCTGTCTNGGGACAAGTGTTTNTGCACCCAAACTTTTTAAATATTCACCTGACTCCTTTATCCTGCCTGTAACTGCAGCCACAGAATAGCCGAGAGCTGCCAGCAAAGCGATTGCAAAGGAACCCACACCCCCGGCAGCACCTGTTACCAAAACCTCACCCTTATCTGGGGTCAGCCCATGACGTTCAAGTGACTGAAGACCGAAGACAGCAGTAATGCCTGCAGTGCCAAAGATCATTGACTGGCGCATATCCATGCCTTTTGGTAAGGGCACAAGCCAGTCTCCTTTGACAGATGCTTTTTCAGCATAACCGCCATGCCAAATCTCACCAATACGAGACCCTGTCGCAATGACTTGATCACCAACAGCATAGCGCTCATCTCGGCTTTTGAGCACTTCCCCTGCAAATTCAACACCAGGAATTCGAGGGAATTCACGAATCAAACCGCCTTGCCCGTTCAAACACAGACCATCTTTATAATTCAAACCAGCATAACGAACACGCACAATAACCTCACCATCAGCTGACAGAAAACTATCTTCCAGATTTTCAATGGTCATAACCGGTTGGCGATCTTCTGTCTGACCCATCAGAACGGCTTTAAACATGAGTTTTCTCCTGTGGACTTATTCGTGATCCAGAATGTCACAGCAAGCCGAAAACCACAAAGCCCAATTGCACGTTTTGGCCAGATTTGTTACTCGTTTAGAAGTATAGAAATACTAGAATAAAATCAGAGCGCGCAGATGAAAAGTTTTGACAGACAGCCCCCCAAGATAGCATTTGAGAGACTGCAAGCGAAACCCAATGCGTTGCTGATTGACTGCCGAACCAAGTCTGAATGGGCTTATGTCGGGGTACCTGTACTGCCAGATAATGCTCAAAAAACCAATTTTATTGAGTGGGTTGACACAGCCGGGCAGCCTAACCCAGACTTTTTGTCTGAAGTCAGAAATATTGCCAGCACAGACACGCCCTTATACCTTATCTGCCGATCAGGTGTGAGGTCTGCGGCGGCCTGTCAGCTCTTAGCCGAATCCGGCTTCACCGCATTAGTGAATGTTGAAGACGGATTTGAAGGTGAGATTGGATCAAGTGGTCAGCGTGCCAGCGTAAATGGCTGGAAATACTGCAACTTACCCTGGAAACAGGGTTAGACTGGTCACTGTCTGAGATTGCTAGTTGAGCTCTATCTCACTACCTACTTCTTTTGATCAGTTGCTGCAATTTCAACTCGAAATCTGTTTATCTTAACATCAAGGCCAAAGAGCTTTTCATGACGTTTGGGGACAATGCACGTTAACCAAGCCGGTCAATACCATAAACCTGTTTTTTCTGCTTATTTCAAAATACAGATAGTCAACGTTTCGTCTCAGGGATAAGTCCTTGCGGTGCAAATCTGAGCATCAGCAGCATTATTAACCCCATTGTCATTAGACGCATATGGGCCGCACTGGCCAGAAGGTGACCTCGCAAAGCGCTGGTTTCAGAAAGGGGCGCGGTAATGACATCCATCAGCCACAATCCAAGCGGTTCTGATTCAATCCAGAAAAACCAAATCACAAAACCGCCCAGAATCGAACCAAAATTATTTCCAGATCCACCCACTATGACCATAATCCAAATTAGGAAGGTAAATCTAAGCGGCAAATAAGATGCAGGTGTAAATTGGCCATCCAAAGTTGTTAGCATCGCCCCAGCGAGCCCTATTACAGCTGATCCAAGAACAAAAACCTGGAGATGTTTTGCCGTGACATGTTTACCCATAGCGTTTGCGGCTACCTCATTATCCCGAATCGCCCGCATCATTCTGCCCCAGGGCGAGCGCAAAGCTGTCTCAAACAACCAAAAGAGCATCAGTAAGACAATTGTGAACAAACCAGCGTAAGTTAACTTTACGATAATGGAGGACATTTCCGGAACATCTGTATCCAAACGACTAGCAAGATTAATGACCCATTGTTCTGCCTGCAGGTCAATTTCATAGGGCACAGGCCGGGGCACTCCATTAACATTCTTAACGCCCCGCGCCAGCCAATCTTCATTTTTCAGCACATAAATCACAATTTCTGAAATGCCCAGAGTGGCAATTGCCAAATAATCTGAACGCAGACCAAGTGAGATACGCCCAATCACGTAAGCAGCCCCTGCCGCAAAAATGCCGCCGACCACCCAAGACACTAGGATCGGCAAATTCAAACCACCGATATGGCCCGCCTTAGCAGATTCAATTGATTCGATCGCTTGGACAGCCGGATCTACAATCGCCCGCATAACAAGATATCCTGAAAGGATCACAGCCGTCATTATCCAGTACCGCCAGCGGGTAATGTGCTTAATTCGCCCCCAGACGAAGACAGCCAAAACAGAGGTCAGAACGATAATCACACCGCCCCCTAAAAGACCCATACCACCAGCCTGCCAGCCTGCTTTTACAGGTGGCATAGAGACAAGAACACCTGCTAAACCACCAAGCGCAGCAAATCCCATTATCCCAAAATTCACAATGCCGGCATATCCCCATTGGATATTTGCTCCCAATGTCATTATTGCAGAGATAAGACACAGATTTAAAATGGCCAAAGACAGATTCCAGCTCTGCAGCTGCCCAACAAGGACAAACAAAACCGCCATGATGCCAAATAGAATAGGGACGCGTTTCTTTTCAAAAAACGGATGTGTGGACTGTGAAAACATGGCGACTATATCGTCTTTCCGGCAAACAGCCCGGTTGGGCGGATCAAAAGCACAACCAGAAGAATAACGAAAGATACGGCGATTTTGTAGTCAGTCGACAGCAACTGCACCAACCCTTCAGGGGCCCATGCTGCCGGCAACATATAGGTTACCACCTTTTTATACGCAAAAGTAATAAATAATTCNGAAAACGCAATGACATAACCGCCAATGATGGCGCCCACAGGATTGCCGACACCACCCACAATCGCAGACGCAAAAATCGGCAGCAACAAAGACAGATAGGTAAAAGGCTTGTAACTTTTATCAAGGCCATAAAGCGTCCCAGCAAGAGCTGCTAAAGCCCCTGTAATGATCCAAGTGATCATCACTACACGTTCTGGATTAATTCCCGATAACAGCGCCAGATCCTCATTATCTGAATAAGCCCGCATGGATTTCCCTGTTTTGGTTTTGTTCAGAAACCAGAAAATAAGCGCCACAACAAGAACAGCTACGATAATCGTCACACCCTGTGTTGTCTTTATGGCCAGCCCTTCATTAAGCCCTGTCATTTTCTTGAAAGCACGCGCTTTTAGNAGGAACCGCTGCCCATCGGTGAACACCCTGTCTGCCGGACCAATGATAAACCGGATCAAGCCACCGAAAGTGAACATCACACCAACAGATACAATNAGATAGGTTACTGATTCTGAACGTTTTTGACGGTAATAGGAAAAGACCAACTTGTCAGTGGCAAGAGCCAGCAAAATCGTCATCAGCATCGCAACGGGAAGCGCGATGAGCGCGGTTGGTAAAACGCCAAGACCGATGTTTTGTGCCTGCAGCCACCATGTCAACAATACAGTGATCATGGCCCCAAAGGACATCAGCTCGCCATGGGCAAAATTGGAAAAGCGCAAGACGCTGTAAACCATGGTCACACCCAACGCGCCGAGGGCCAGCTGACTTCCATAAGCGAGCCCTGGGACTACAACAAAATTTGCAATTACAACAAGGGCATTCAGGCTATCCATATTCTACANCTACCCCCCAAGAAACGCCTTGCGTACATCATTATCAGCGAGTAGGGCTTGCCCTGTATCAGTATATCTGTTGCGCCCCTGTACTAGAACNAAGCCCTTGTCAGCTATGTGCAGAGCCTGTTTAGCATTCTGTTCAACCATCAAAATCGCAATCCCCGTGCGCGCCACTTCGATAATNCGGTCAAAGAGTTCATCCATCACAATCGGTGACACACCTGCTGTTGGCTCGTCCAGCATCAGAACTTTTGGCTGTGTCATCAGAGCACGGCCAACAGCCACCTGCTGACGCTGGCCGCCAGACAGCTCTCCTGCAGGCTGATCTGCCTTCTCCTTTAATACTGGAAACAANTCCAACACCTGTGAGAGGGTATCGGCGACATCATCTGCACGCAAATATGCTCCCATCTCCAGATTTTCAAACACTGTTAGGGATGGAAACACATTATTAGTCTGTGGCACAAAGCCCATGCCTTTGCGCACTCGTTCTTGAGGTTTCAGGGCGGTGATATCCTCACCATTCATCAACACCCGCCCAGACCGCAACCCTAGCATGCCAAACACAGCTTTCATCGCTGTTGACTTGCCAGCGCCGTTCGGGCCAACAACCACAGCAATTTCACCTTCATCCACGCCAATGGTACAGTCATGCAGAATATCTGCATCCCCATACCCACCTGTCATTTCCTCACCGACAAGATAACGCATCTGCNTGCCGTCCTTTACCTATTTTTCAGACCTGTGCCGAGATAAGCCTCNATTACATCTTCATTGTTACGAACCTCGGCAGCAGAGCCTTCTGCAAGGACACTTCCCTCGGCCATCACAATCACCGGATNACATAAGCGGCTNATAAATTCCATATCATGCTCAATCATACAGAATGTGTAATTCTTTTCNGAATTTAACCGTTGAATTGCATCGCCGATTTTCTTCAGTAAGGTGCGGTTAACTCCTGCGCCAACCTCATCCAAAAAGACGATTTTTGCATCCACCATCATCGTACGGCCAAGTTCCAGCAACTTTTTTTGACCACCAGATAGGCGACCAGCAAGTTCATCAGCNACAAATTCCAACTGCANAAACTGAATCACCTCTTCTGCCTTTTCAGCCAGTCTCTGCTCTTCCTCACGGACTATAGATGGCCGGAACCAAGCATCTATAAGCCGTTCACCTGACTGATTGGCAGGCACCATTTGCAGATTGTCACGCACTGTCAATGTAGAAAATTCATGTGCTATCTGGAAAGTCCGCAATAGACCTTTATGGAACAGCTTATGCGGCGGGAGACCGGTGATATCCTCACCATCAAGCAATACCTGACCGCTGTCAGGTTTGAACAGACCAGCTATGACATTGAACAAGGTGGTCTTACCTGCACCATTTGGGCCAATAAGCCCTGTGATTGACCCCGATTCGATTTCCAAAGAAGCATTGTTAACAGCACGGATGCCACCAAAGGATTTATGGATATTTTGGATCGAAATCATAAGAGCAACCAGCAAATAAAACAAAGCCCAGGCATGAAAGTCAGCCTGGGCTTTTCATAGGAGTTTTATGTCTAGCGATAACCAACAGTGACGTTTTTACCACCCTGAACTTCGATCTCAGCATAGTTGCCAGCTGANTCACCTGCGCCAACAAGTTCAACTGCTGACGCGCCCACATAGTCAATGGAAAGTCCCTGGCGTAGATATTTCAGACCTTTTGCAAGCTCACCTGGAAAAATTTTCTCACCAGGAGCGTTGGCAACCTTCATCATGTGNGATTTGAAAACCTGGCTATCTGAAGATTTAGCTGACTGCATGGCCAGNAGAATCAATGCAGCGGCATCATAACTTTCTGGAGCAAACGGACCAGCTGCAAAGCCAGCTGCTTTTGCCATATCAGAAAATTTAGCTGCGCCGGGGCTATCTGTTCCAGGTACTGTTCCAATTGAGCCATTCAGATCAGGGCCAATAGCTGCAGGCAAGGCGTCACCAATCATGCCATCTGGCATAAAGAACATATCAAACGCACCTGTGTCCAATGATGCTTGAATGATACCTTTACCGCCTTGATCCAAATATCCAGCCACAATCAAAATGTCACCGCCAGCCTGTGCAAGCGCCGCAACTTCAGCGTTATAATCGCCCTTGCCATCTTCATGCGCCGCTGAAATGGTGATTTTGCCACCTCGGCTTTCAAAGTTGGCTTTGATGCTGTCTGCTAAGCCCTTACCATAATCATTATTTACATAGGACATTGCAGCGGACATCATGCCCTTTTCAGTCAGAATATCGGCGACTACCTCACCCTGACGAGCATCAGACGGAGCAGTTCTGAAGAAAAGATTATTATCTTCAATTGTAGATAAAGCAGGTGATGTTGCTGATGGTGAAACCATGACCACGCCGTTGGCCATTGCCACATTCTGCAGAATAGCCGTGGTTACACCCGAGCAGTCAGCACCTACCATGGCATTAATTTTATCCGAGGTAATCAGTCGTTCAGCAGCTGCTGTAGCAGCAGCGGAGTCAATACAAGTTGAATCACCTCTCACCGAACTAATGTTAGTTCCGCTCATAAACTCGCCACTCTCATTAGCCTCAGAAATGGCCAGTTCAGNTCCCATNGCCATATCAGGGGTTAGTGATTCGATGGGGCCNGTGTAACCCAGAATAATNCCTANTTTCACATCAGCTGCAAAAACAGGCNTGGCCAACATGGCCAAAGCCACAGATGCGCTTAATAGTTTTTTCATTTCTCGCTCCCAGAACAATTTATTGTTTGCGGTGCCTCGGGCCTCTAAATTCGCCCATGCACACCGAACAAATGTTATGTTACAAATCAAATGCAATTCTGACAATATTTATACAACTAAAAATGATTTTTGCCAGTTAGCTCACTTACTTGACTACCTGAGGGGTAAGCAGATCAATCTGGCCAATGATCTTGCAAGACGGGCAGTCCATCTGCCATTGCGGGACGACGGTTCTACAAGCACCACATTGCCAACAACTGGCTCGCGGCGCATGGGCAGCTGCAAGCAAAGCTCTCTCACGTTCAGCGGCGGATTCATCATCTAGAATCTGCCCTAGTGACTTTGCCCGCTTATCAGCCAGTTCCACATTNAGAAGAAAATACCNATTTGAATNGCCCTTTTGTGATACCGCTTGCAAAGCGGAAGATGCAGATGCCCAAATCCCCCTTTTCAGAGCAGCTTCGGCAACAATCAGGCGGGCTTCATCCTTATTTGCCGCCTGTTCAGCAAGGCCANNCAAGCGGGCAACAAAATGGCCGTCNTTATCCNAAGCCACTTCTGCTATCTGATTAGCCAGACGCTGATGCGGGACCGCTTTGAAAGCTGTCTCTAGACGTTTTAATGCTTTACGCGAAGAAGAGGCGGCCTCCAATCGGGCCAGCCTGATGATTGCTTCAAGAAAAGACGGGNACCAGTTGAGAGCTTTGGCCAAATAGGATTGTCGNCTTTTATCATCTTTCTGCTGTTCAGCCAAACGCAAGCAGAGATGGGCTGCCAGCAATTCGGGCTTATTTAGCTGGCCAGCGCGAAAATGTGCCGTATCAGATGGTAGCAGAGGTGGGGTGTTTTTCTNACTGCCAGTTTCTTTGAAGAAGCTGTTCCNAGGTGAGAGCAATCCCTCAAGCCGATGAAGGGCTGATTTCCAGTTCCCACGGTTTAAATCTTCTGATAGCAAGACCAGATTCGCAGGTGTTGAATCTGCCTTTATGGTTAGGGCTGCACGGGCAGCCATACAGCTTTTTTCAATTTCACCCTGATCCAGATGCAACCGCATCAACCCCAGATGTCCAAAATAGGCTGTGCCAGGCTGTGCAGATAGGGATTTGAAATAACGCTTCGCTGCCCTGTCATCTCCAGTGGCATGAGCTGTCTGCGCAGAAAGTAAATCAGGCAATACACCTTGCCCCAGCAACCGTTCTGCTCGTCGGGCCAACTTACGTGCCTCTGCCATATCACCTGCAGCAAAAGCCACCATGCCCTGCCCAAGCGCCTCATCACCGCGACGACGACGACGGGCTCGCCAATTATATCCCANCCAGGANGGCCAGCTGATCACGCTAANCAATAATTTAACAATCAGGATNAGNCCTCCAAAACTTATCAGAAGACCTGTGANCAGCAAGCTTGTCATCATCTCAACCCGCCANCCNAGCCAGTTAATNACCGTCACACCCTGCTGTGCCGANAGCCAGCTGGCAANAAGCGCGGTCAACACGCANAAACCTAAAAATGCTAACANTCGAATCATTGCTGCTCCTGNTCGGGCNGCACCCGTTCAACAGACACCAAGCTGCCGAACCATTCTGATACATCTTGCCACCAGCCAGATATAGACGGCAGAGATAAATTGGGCACAGCCAGTTCAGGCAAATGTTGCAGAAGGCTGTCTGCTTTTGGCTGCGTGTCGGATGAGGCCATGCTGTCAGCTTGCTGCGCTGGTTTTTCCTGTTCAGGCCCAAAGCTGTTCAATGCGGCCAGCTTCTCAGCCACAAGAGCAGATTGCGAATCAATCCTTTCGATGTCTTTAATAAAAGCATCACTAAACTGAACAACTGAACTAGCTGTATTTTTTATCTGGTAATCAAGGCCAGAAATATTATCCTGAACAGCCTGCAACTCACCCGTCAGTGCCGCCTGTTGCGCAGACAGTATTTGCATATCTGTACGAAGTTGACTGATCCTCATTTCCATATCAGCCTGCCAGCGATCATCTGACGAAGGAATAAAAAGCGGGGCGAGATAAGGCCATAAGGACAAGCCAAGGGTCAAAATCACCACACAAATCAGCACCAATGTCACAGGTGATATTTGGCGCAGCCTGTCCAGAGCAGNCGCAGCGGCAAGCTGNCCTTCAATAACGGTTTCAGCAGCAGANTGCTGTTTTGTTTTTGCCTTCTGACTGTTTGTCTTTTTACTGGAGGTCCGTTTTAAAACCATCTGCAATGCAGCTCTGCTAAATAATCAAGGAAGTATTTGTCCAATGTGATTATTCCTGCAGAGGGCTTTCAGGTCAATTTTTGTGAGCTTTTTTTACAAAATTCTGCTGAAACCAGTCTACGGATAACTGGAGAACTGCCTGTCTGTCGGGGCTGTCTGCCTCAAAGGCTGGATAGCCCGCTGCACGCGCCTGTTGTGCTAGGCCTGCACTGGCCGCCAGAACTGTCAGCTGAACCGGTTTTGCTGTCGGGACATATTCAGTCAACCACAGCTGAAACTGTTCGAGCGTCCGCGCTGAAAAGACAATTACGGCTGCTGGTTGTTCAGACAGCAAATGATCTTGTACCGCCTGATAAGGGGTGAGTAGCCCGTCTGCATGATAGACAACCTGCCTTTTCACCGTGATCCCCTGGGCTTTTAGACAAGCTGTCATATCCAGATGAACATCCCGGCCAGATAACCACAGAAAGGGGCCAGTTGGCCCCTGCTGGCAAACCTGATCAGCAAGGTCAGCCGCATTGCCCTTGCCCGCATAAGCGATTGAAAACCCCGCCTGTCGCAAGATATTTGCACTTCCGCTGCCCACACACCATACGGGCAGACGGCGCAATTCAAAAGAGGCGTCTGCCTGATCTGCAAGATAGCGACTAGCGTGTTTGCTAGTTATGATGATGCTCTGATAATCGCCAGGCTGTTCTGCGCTCCTGAACAGCACAGGGGGACCAGACAGATAAACTACCTGCAGCATGGGCAAGGCCACTGACTGTACAGCCCGCCTTGTCAGCTCTGCTACATCCGCATCACAGTCAGGCTGGGGGCGCAGACAGATGATCATTTAAAGCCTCCTGAAGCTGTTAGCTGAGTGTGGCTACTGTCAGGCCAGACCATCAGGCAAGGAAGGCTTTGCCGCCACACATCTGCAGCAAGCGCTGTCCAAGTTCTGTGCCGATCTGTTGTGCCTGTTCGCGGCTGCCTTCAGCATCAGCTGCAAATTTCTGCTGCCCATCAGCAGATAACACCGCTGCCGATAGCGATAATCTGCCTGCAGCATCCAGATCAGCCATCGCCGATATAGGGGTACGGCAGGACCCGTCCAAAGCTGCAAGAACCGCTCTCTCAGCAGTGATGCAATCTGCTGTCTGTGCACAATGGGCAGAAGCAAGGCAATCCCTTACCGCATCTGCCCGGCTGCCAGACGATTTGATTTGTACGGCAATCACACCCTGGGCGGCAGCTGTTGGCATAATCATCTCATCCAGACGGTGATAGTCACAGTCAAGCTCAAGCCGGTTCAACCCTGCCATAGCCAGGATGATGGCTGCAAATTCTCCTTCGGCCAGCCGGGCTATGCGGCTGTTCACATTTCCACGCAGCAACGCAATTTCCAGATCCGGGCGATGATGGCGCAGGCAGGCCGCCCGCCTTACAGAGGCTGTGCCTATACGTGCACCTAGCGGCAGCTCATCAATTGTACGATACGGTCCGACGAGCGCATCTCCCCTGTCCTCACGAGGTAGAACAGCCGCTATCTCTGTACCGAGAGCAATGTGTGTTTCCATATCTTTGAGTGAATGAATCGCGGCATCTGCGCGCCCATCCAACAGCGCGGCTTCCAGTGTCTTGATAAAAACACCCTTACCACCAACATCCACCAGCGGGCGGTCAAGCACCTCATCACCTGTGGTAGACAGGCCCAAAATTTCGGCCGGGACCGGCAGTATGGAGCGGCGCACCTCCTCCGTCTGCGCCATTGCCAATTTGGATTTACGGCTGGCAAGAACCATGGGCGCAGTTGAAAAATCTGTTTGCGAGCGGTCAATCATAGCGCTTTCATCCCACAGCTCATCACCGGATGTAAAGTCAGAACTGATGTCCGCATGCCAGCCTTTTCATAACCCCATGCCGTGCTATTCAGCAACCTCATCATAAGAGGAAAGCGGCGGGCAGGTGCAAATCAGATTCCGATCACCATAAACATTATCAACCCGCGCAACAGGCGGCCAGTATTTAGACGCTGCCTGTCCGGTTACAGGCAGACACCCTGTTTCCCGGCTGTAGGGATGGCCCCAGCTGTCTAAAAGCGCAATAGCTGCTGTATGCGGTGCATTGACAAGGGGGTTGTCATCAGCCGGCCAGCTACCATCCTCAACACGGCGGATTTCATCGCGAATAAACAGCATGGCCTGGATAAACCTATCCAGTTCTGTTTTGGATTCACTTTCTGTTGGTTCGATCATAAGTGTTCCCAGCACTGGAAAGCTCATGGTAGGGGCATGAAACCCATAGTCAATAAGCCGCTTGGCAATATCCTCAGCATCGATGCCAACAGTCTGTTTAAACGACCGGATATCAATAATCACCTCATGCGCAACAAAACCGCCTGCCCCGCGATACAGAATATCATATGCTCCCTCAAGACAGGCAGCGATATAGTTTGCGCTGAGAACCGCGACCTGACTGGCCTTTTTCAGGCCATCCGGCCCCATCATCCTGATATATCCATAGGATATTGGCAAAATCAGAGGCGAGCCAAATGGCGAAGCCGCAATCTGACAGCAGCCAGTTTCTGTGTTGTTAATATGCTGGGGCAGAAATGGGGTTAAATGCGACCGCACACCAATAGGCCCCATGCCCGGGCCGCCGCCGCCATGCGGAATACAGAAGGTTTTATGTAGATTCAGATGGCTGACATCTGCGCCATATTTTCCTGGCCTGGCCAACCCGACCTGAGCGTTCAGATTGGCCCCGTCCAGATAGACCTGCCCACCAGCGTCATGAATCAGGCCACAGACCTCAGCAATAGCTGTTTCAAACACACCGTGTGTTGACGGATAAGTGACCATGATCGCAGCCAACCTATCCGCATGATGCGCAATTTTTTCTTTCAGGTCATCCAGATCAATGTTGCCCTTTTCGTCACACGCCACAACAACAATAGTGAACCCCGCCATTTGTGCGGAAGCTGGATTTGTTCCATGTGCAGATGAAGCGATCAGGCAAATATCACGGCTGGCCTGACCAATAGAGGCCAGATAGCCACGTATCGCCATAAGCCCTGCATACTCCCCTTGTGCACCTGAATTGGGCTGCATAGACATCGCATCATATCCGGTTATCTCACACAAATCAGAACAAAGTCTGTCTATCATCTTGTGATAGCCAGCGGCTTGTTCTGCCGGACAGAAAGGGTGAAGATCTGCAAATTCTGACCAGCTGACAGGCATCATCTCCGCAGCGGCATTCAACTTCATTGTGCAGGAGCCAAGCGGAATCATCGTCCTGTCTAGGGCCAGATCCTTATCTACCAAATGACGCAGATAACGCATCATTTCCGTTTCCGAACGATAATTCTGGAATACGGGATGGATCAGAAAATCAGACTGCCGATCCAAAGTCAGCGGCACGGACCTGGTGCGCTTTTGGTCACAGACTTCAAAGTTTGCATCAATGCCGAAAATCTCCCATAATGTCTTTAGAAGCTTGTCATCAGATGTCTCATCAAAAGATAGGCTGACGCCCTTTTTTGTACGGCGCAGATTAAGACCTACCTGACCAGCAGCCTTGATCACTTTATCTGATGTGTCTGTTACGATGTGAACTGTATCAAAAAAATGATCACTGGCAACCGACAGACCTGCTGCACGTGCACCATCAGCAAAAATACAGGCTAGCCTGTTTACACGTTCAGCAATGGCTTTTAACCCTTCAGGCCCGTGCCAAACCGCATACATAGATGCCATAATCGCCAACAAAGCCTGAGCTGTGCAGATATTGGAGGTCGCCTTTTCGCGCCTGATATGCTGTTCACGCGTCTGCAGGGACAAACGATAAGCAGGCTGGCCAGCAACATCCACAGATACGCCGATAATCCGGCCAGGCAAAGCCCGCTTATGCCTGTCAGCTGTTGCCATAAAGGCTGCATGCGGGCCACCATAGCCCATTGGCACGCCAAAACGCTGAGCAGAGCCAACAGCCATATCCGCACCCAACTCGCCCGGGGCTTTCAGTACAGTCAGCGCCAGCAAATCACAGGCCAGTATGCAAAAACACCCTGCCGATCTGGCCTGTTCAATCAGGGTAGAAAAATCAACAAGCTCGCCTGTTGATGCCGGATAGGACAACAGCACACCAAAGGCGTCTTCAGCGTTGAAATCTGAAAAAGGACAGCCAATTTTGAGCTGCCAGCCCAGCGGTTCTGCCCGTGTCTTAATTACGGCAATCGTCTGCGGGTGACAGGCTGCATCAACAAAAAAGACCTCTGCTTCAGATTTGCTGACGCGTCTGGCCACAGCCATTGCCTCTGCAGCCGCTGTCGCTTCATCGAGAAGAGAGGCATTTGCCATATCCAGCCCGGTCAGATCGCAAACCATAGTCTGAAAATTCAGCAGCGCTTCCAGCCGGCCCTGACTGATTTCAGGCTGATAAGGTGTGTAAGATGTATACCAAGCAGGATTTTCCAGAATATTGCGGAGCAGAACAGGCGGCGTGATTGTGCCGTAATAACCCTGACCAATAAGAGAGGTAAACACAGTATTTTCCGCGGCGAGGCCGCGCATATGGGACAGAAGAGCCGTCTCATTCATCGCAGGTGCAAGTGCCATATCCCTGTCCATAAAAATATTTGACGGCACGATGGCCTTTGTCATCTGGTCGAGATCATCAAAACCAATTGCGGTCAGCATGTGGTCAATATCAGTAAGGGGTGGGCCTATGTGACGCGCGATAAATTGTTCTTGTGCATCAGTTTCAAGTGACTGGTAACTTGTCATAATCTTCACCTTTCAGACCGATCTTTGGATCTGCATTTTGCAGATTAAGCTATATGGGTGTATTTCTTCCTCTTTGCAGGCACACCGACTACTGCGTGAGCTTTTTGTAAGCGTCTTCATCCAGAAGTTTGTCGAGGGCAGTTGGGTCTTCAATTTTGATCTTTACAAACCAGCCATCGCCCATCGGGTCCGTATTGACCTGCGCCGGGTCAGCTTCAAGCGTGTCATTGATTTCAACGATTTCGCCACTTAGCGGCGCATAAACAGAAGACGCTGCCTTAAAACTTTCCACTGTCGCCATATCCCCGCCTGCAGACACAGCTGTTCCTGGCTCAGGCAATTCAACAAACACAATGTCACCCAGCTCATTTTGGGCAAAATCTGTAATACCAACAGTCACGACATCACCCTCAAGCTTCACCCATTCATGATCTTCTGAATATTTTACCATTCTATCCTCCGTTATCGTTTGAAGCGGTGTGCAAAAAAGGGCATGTTGCAAATGGTCAGCGCAATGCGCCGTCCCCTGACATCAGCCCAAATAACACCTCCTGCAGATATTTGATGTGTGCCCTTGAACCGCATCATCACAACAGGACAGCCTACAGATGGAGCAGGTGAGCCAGAGGTCACACTGCCGATAGCTTTTGTTGCCGTTTCCTCTGCAAATATCTGTGTTCCTGCACGCACAGGCCTGTTTGTGTGGGACCGGGCGCCAACCCGTTGCCATGCAGCGCCGCCTTTGAATTCTGCCAACGTTCTTTCTGCACCTTGAAATCCGCCTTCCCGTTCGCCCCCGGATCGGCGCGCTCGGCCAACTGCCCAGCCCAGCCCAGCATCCATTACCGAAACACCTTCATCCATATCCTGTCCATATAAGCACAAACCTGCTTCCAGCCTTAGACTGTCTCTGGCGACAAAACCAGCCAATTCTGCTTTACCGGTCGCACATATTGCTTCAACAAACGAACGTGCAGCAGCATGTGGCAGACTGACCTCAAATCCATCCTCACCTGTATATCCAGAACGTGAAATCTGAACCTCATGCCCGTCAAAGGAAAAGTGCCCCAGCTGCATGAAGGCCAAATCTGCCAACCCAGCAATCAGTTCAGACAGGACCGTTTCCGCCATTGGCCCCTGAACAGCGACAAGCGCCCGCGGCAATTGTTTGAGGGTTAAAGGCAGGCGGTTTTCAAAGTGACCACGCAGATAATCCATATCCTTTTCAACACAGGCCGCGTTGACCACCAGACGGATATGGTCGCCCATGTGCATGACCATCAGATCATCCGCAATGCCACCTTCCGGTGTAAGCAACAACCCATAGCGTTGCCGTCCAGCAGGCAGTGAGAGAAGGTCAGCAGGGATAAGCTGTTCTAATCCTGATAAGATTGTCTCAGCAGCAATGTCTGCAGGAAAAGACGGGTTTTTTATCTCTATCTGGCCCATGTGGCTGACATCAAAAATAGCCGCCTGTTCACGGCAGAACAGATGTTCCTTCAGCGCGCCTGAACGATAGTATAAGGGCATATCAAATCCGGCGAAAGGCGCCAGTTTTGCTCCGCTTTCCTTATGAAAATCATGCAATGCTGTGTGTTTAAGAATCTGCTTTACTTTCCATTTTTCCCCACCTTAAGGTAAAACCAGAACCAGTTGCAAAGCAACATTCTTTCTCACCCACCAAAAGGATCATTACTGGCACAAACCAAAACAGCCAGATCACAGGGCAAACCCCATTTACGCTGTCTGTCATTTGGGCTATTACCGCAGGATGACAAAACCACAGACCCTTATTCTTGGTCTTGAAAGCAGCTGTGATGAGACCGCCGCGGCAATTGTGCGTTCAGACAGGACAATTTTAGCTCAGCAAATTGCTTCATCAGCCGCGCTGCATGCTGAACATGGCGGCGTTGTACCAGAAATCGCTGCCCGTCAGCATCTGGATGTGATCGATAAAGTGATCGAATCTGTCTGCAAAGACGCCGGATGCCAACTAACTGATTTGGACGGGATTGCGGCCACAGGTGGGCCGGGACTTATCGGTGGAGTCCTGGTTGGTACAATGACAGCCAAAGCGATGGCCTCTGCCCTGAGTATACCTTATTTTGCTGTAAACCACCTGGAAGGGCACGCGCTGACCGCCCGGCTTACAGATAATATTGCCTACCCCTATCTATTGCTGCTNGTGTCAGGCGGCCACACGCAACTGCTGAGCGTGCTAGGCCCGGGCCATTATGAGCGGTTGGGCACAACCATGGATGATGCAGCAGGTGAGGTCTTTGACAAAGGCGCAGCTTTGCTCGGCCTTGGCTATCCAGGTGGCCCTGCGATTGAGGCTGCTGCTAAAAAAGGTGATGCTTCAGCTGTCCGCCTGCCTCATCCGCGAAAAGGTGAGCCAGATTGCCATTTTTCATTTTCCGGNCTGAAAACAGCTGTTGCGCAAAGGTGGGCTCAAGCAGTGGCGGCAAGCAATGAGAATGTGAATGACTTTGCAGCCAGCTTGCAACANGCAATTACGGTNAGCCTGTGTGATCGGGTAAAACAAGCACTGGTTCGTTTTGCTCAGTCCCAGAATGAACGCCGTCTGGTCATTGCAGGCGGTGTGGCCGCAAATCAACAAATCGGTGCAGCGCTGAAGACGCTAGCTAATGAGCATGGTTTTGAAGTCTTTATTCCCCCTGCAGCGCTCTGCACAGATAATGGGGCTATGATCGCATGGGTTGGACATGAATATAAAATAGCAGGCAAAACCAGCTCATTTGCCTTTGCGCCGCGTCCCCGCTGGCCTCTGGATGAGGCCGCGCCGCCGCCGCCAGGCCGCGGTGTGCGCAACTAATAAGCAAAGTTTGTTATCAAAACAAAGACTGTTAAAGTTCAGAACGAGGTTGACACGNTGGGCGATATGACAAAAACGCAAAAGATCATCATTATGGGGGGTGGCAGCTGGGGGGCAGCCCTTACACATCAATTGCGCAAAAACGTCGCGCTTGACTGCCAGATCCTAGTTCGATCNCAGCAGACAGCTGCTNATCTTGCCACTGGCCATATCCGCCAGTTGCCTNAAGTCATTGGGCTGGAAAGNTTTCNGGTGACAGATGATANACGCTGTCTTCAGACAGCTGATGTGATTTATCTTGTGCTTCCTGTATCAGCACATGAGGAGAGTTTCAAAATAATTAACTCCTTTGCCCCTGTTGGCACACCAGTTGTGCTCTGCGCAAAAGGTATGGTCTCAGATCAACATAAAGGCGGGCTGTTTCTGCCTGAATATGCCCGCCCCCATCTGAAGGGCCGCCCGCTGGCCATGTTAACCGGCCCATCCTTTGCTGATGAAGTCCTGAGGGATCTGCCCACCGCGCTGTTGGCGGCAAGCGACACAGCTACCTTGTCTGCGCAGATTGCGGCGCAGTTTTCAGCAAGCAGTTTGAGGCTGTATCAGGGCAGTGATATGATCGGGGCGGCACTGGGTGGCGCGGTCAAAAATGTCATAGCTATTGCGGCTGGCATCTGTGCAGGCCAGGGTCTTGGTGACAATGCCCGAGCCGGTTTGATCACAAGAGGGCTTGCAGAAACAGCACGTTTGGCTAGCCAGCTGGGTGCAGAAAGTCACACCATATCCGGCTTGGCTGGGATGGGAGATCTGGTTTTATCCTGTTCTGGGCCACATTCACGCAATATGGCGTTTGGCATTGCTCTGGGCAGCGGCAAGCCTGTACCCACATCACTTGCAGAAGGACGGTTTTCAGCATCAATATTAAAAGCAAGGTCAAAATATGAGTCCATTGAACTGCCAATATGTTTTGCGGTAGATGATATTGTGAATGGCGATGCAGATATTCACNCCCGGATCTCAGCNTTGCTNTCCCGGCAGGCCGGACAGGAATGAGCGGCAGGGCAAATTAAGTTTGAGAAATGAAAGGCGCGGCAATGGCAAATTGGTTATTTAAATCAGAACCAGGAACATGGTCATGGCAGAACCAGCTCGCAAAAGGAGACGAAGGTGAAGGNTGGGATGGCGTNCGTAACCATCAGGCCGGCAATAACATGAAAGCTATGCAGGTTGGCGATCTGGGNTTTTTTTATCACTCTGTCAATGAAAAGCGTATCGTTGGTATTGTAGATGTGATCAAAACATGGCATCTGGATCCTACCGACNCGACAGGCCGGTTTGGTATGGTTGCTGTAAGGGCCATCAAGGANATGCAGAAACCTGTCAGTCTGGCAGATATTAAAGCTGAGCCCCGTTTGGCTGGGCTGGCCCTTGTAAGACAGTCACGATTGTCCGTTGTGCCTGTATCAGAAGAGGACTGGCAGTTGATTCTGGCGATGGGCGAGACACGCTTGTAGGCAGGCTCAAGCCTGCTGGCGTTCGCGATNAATCAGATATAAATTGCGCAGATAGATAAACAGTCCCAGCCCCTGCCCACAGATAATTACAGGATCCTTGCGCCANAAAGCATATAAAAACAGGACCAGCCCCCCGCCGATCGAAAAATACCAAAAGGCCAGCGGGATCACAGATCTGCCTTCACCTTCAGATTTTAGCCACTGTATGATAAACCGCATGGCAAACAGGCCCTGACCTCCAAAGCCAATAATAATCATCAGCTGTTCTGGGTGTGTCGCCAAGGATTCTGGCAAAAAGGGTAAAATTTTAAGCAGGCCCCGCCCAAGCAACAGCGCAGTTTCACCAATGATAGATGAGATTGCATCCAGCATGTTCAACCTTCCTGTGGAGATTTTTGTCTTACTGCAGCCGCAGATTTTGCTGAGGGTTTTCTGCCTGCGCGTGATTTTGATTTTTGGGGCGGCGAATGTTCAGTCACATGTCCGGGGTCAGCACGCCTGCGCATCAGCCAAATCACCCCAAACAGATCTGTAATCCCGACAAGAAGGCGGTCAAGAATGCCGTATTTGGACTGACCGGCCACACGCGCACGATGAGCGACAGGAACCGCCACAACCCTACCGCCCTCACCCCGGATAAGGGTCGGCATAAATCTGTGCATATGGTTGAAGAAAGGCAGGCGCATAAACAGGTCTCGATCGACGACCTTTATACCACAGCCACTGTCTGGATGATCATCACCAAGCAGAGCACGGCGGACAGAACGGGCAAAGGCAGATGCCCACCTCCTCATGCCAGTATCTTTGCGCGCCACGCGCACGCCGGCGGCCATCCCCCGGGCAGGACGGATATTCAGCAAGGCAGCTTCAAGAGCAGGCAGATCAGAGGGAATATTCTGACCATCACCATCCAGAACAGCGATCAGTGGCGCACGCGCCCGGTAAAGGGCTGTGCGCAAAGCTGCAGACTGGCCCGTGCGTCTTTCATGGGTTAAAACCTGCAATTGTTTGACAGCAGCGGCAGCTCTTTTTAGCTCATCGGCTGTGCCGTCATCACTGCCGTCATTTACATAGATAATTTCAAAAGACCTACCTGCATACACAGCTGCAATTTCATCAATCAATGGCCTGATATTTCCCTGTTCATTCATCACAGGCACAAGAACAGAGATATCTGGGGGGACTGTTTGTGGCATTATGATTTTGGTCCGTCAAATTTTACATACAATCTAAGTGTAATTAGGTGACATGCTATACCGGCTGAGCCCTTCAAGGTCAATGAGGCGCGCCCTTTACAACGTTTCTCAAAGGTTGGAGCGCTGATATAAAATCAGTTCAATGTCCCGGCCACGTGAAATAGTGAACCCACTGATNCGAGCTGAGCTGACCAGATTTAGACCTAACTTATCAGCCAAACCCATAAAAACNTCCCGTTCTGACTTTTCAACCACAGCGAGACCATCTTTTGAATCAGCCATGAACACAGCCGCCTGATCTGCATTCAGCAGCAGAATATCACGGCCAAGATGAAAAACAGCAGATGGTTCATGATAGCCAACAAGGCTAATAACNGCTGGCTGGTTGGGNAGCCTTTTAATTTCTGCGGCAAGACGGCTGGAAATATGAATGGTAGACGCGCCAGCAACAATACCTGCAATAGCAATGATATGTGCAAGCGCACCACAACCCAGGACCACCAATATATCAGCCAGCCGGTGATGTTTTCGCCAGAGCCATAACCGCCACAGGCAAACAGCAATCAGACAGGCAGTGATCAGGGCAAAGAGAAAGGCGCGGCCACCTGTNACACCGNCAAACCGGATAGATGCCCAGACAAGAGCTGCGGCCAACGCCAGTCCACAAATGCCCGCTANAAATATGGACCCTTCAGAAATCAGCCGTTTCAGGCGTGATGGCGGCATCACTCTGCCGAACAGCGCGTGACTTGTCAGCAATGCAAGAGCGGGCAGGGCAGGCATAATATAATGGGGCAATTTGGTCGGAACAAATTCAATGATCAACCAGTAGCCTGCAAACCAAGCTAGACAAAATCGCGAAGCATCCCCAGTAATAAGCTGGCGGCCAAGGCCTGCTATCTGGCCAGAAAACGCCACGCCAGGCCAGAACAGCAGCCCCAACAAAGCCAAATATGTCCCTGGCGGCGCGCCATGTGATTCCTGTGCCGACTTAACCTTGGACAGAAAATCACCTTTGATCGCAATGTCCAGAAAGACCCCGTCTGTTGCTATGCTTACCGCAATTGCCCAGGGTAGAACGAGGCAGCATGTCACAAGNATACCTTTGAATAACTGCAGCTTTTTCAGCCAGCCTACATGTCGATCGAGGCCGCATAGAAGACCACAGCTTGAAAGCGCGAGAAGCGGACCAATTGGTCCTTTGACTAGAATACCAAAAGACAAAAAAATCCAGAATGCTAGCCAGGGCGGACGCGAATCTTCATTTAGCCTGTCTTTGTAGATCCGCCATAACATCAATTGCTGGGCAAGCAGAATCGCTAGAAGAACTGAATCTGTTTTGGCCAGATGAGCTTCAGCGATNAGTAATGGTGAGGAGGCTAAAAGCAAAACCGCTATCANCCCCTGTGCAGGCCCAGACGAGGACGGCCAGAGAGANCGGCTGAAGCGAAAGATCAGAACAAGNCTAAGCAGAAATCCAACAAGGCTGGGCANGCGGTAGCTGGCAATATCCNCTTGTCCAAACAGAGTGGCAGAAACAGATTGAAGCCAGTAAATTCCGATAGGCTTTTTNGCCCGTAATTCATCCATAAAGCGCGGCGTGATATAATCGCCACTTTCTAACATCTGTTTACTAGCCTGCGCAAACCGTGCCTCATCCCTATCAATCACACCAAGGGTCTGATGACCAACAAGAATGCCAAAGGCCAAAACAGACAGAAAAAACCACAAGATGGAGCGGCGGTGAACCCATCCAGCCAGCTGGTTGTGCCACGAAGCAGCGCTCTGTTGTGATGCAGATGACATGGGCTGGAGGTAACGCTTTTGAAGATTTAAACAGACGACTATCAGAAAACTTTAGTTAAATTAGCCTATATCTGAAGCCGAGACCAGTGATATAAAGGCACAGTCAGGTAAAACGATTATCAGAAAGGGCCAAAGGACGGGAATTTTCCCTTTTGGACGAGAGGCTTATAACCGCATTCAATGAGCTGCCCAGGCCATAACCAAAATAAAGCCCGCTCGCGCACCTACTCTATAACTAAAGGATGTGACAGGATGATTATCACGACAGCTCCGCACACCTCCTATCGTCGTATCTGGCAATTATCCTGGCCAGTAATGGTCTCAAACATATCGCTGCCGCTGGTTGGAGCGGTGGATGTGGCCATGATGGGACATCTGCCTGACCCGGCGTTTGTCGGAGGTGTTGCCCTTGGCGGGCTGGTTTTTAATTTTCTTTATCTGACCTTCGGATTTCTCCGGATGGGGACGACCGGCCTGACAGCACTGGCTGCCGGTGCGGGAAAAAGAGATGAGGTCGCTAGTGTTTTTATCAGAGGCCACCTGCTTGCCTTTATCTGCGGCTTTGGTGTTGTTGCCTGTCTACCCGCTATTTTATGGCTAACAAACCTTACCCTGACCGCATCTGCAGATTCGCTTAGTCACATGGAGACCTATCTGGAAATTCGTATCTGGGGCCTGCCAGCAACACTGGCAAATGCAGTGATTTTGGGCAGTCTGTTTGGATTACAGAAAATGCGGCTCTGTATGGTTCAACTGCTAACTGTGAATCTGATGAATATTCTTCTGAGCATGCTATTTGTGCTGGGGCTGGGCTGGGAGGTGGCCGGGGTGGCCTTGGCCTCAGTCTGTGCGGAATGGGTCGGATTAGGCCTCATGGTTGTGATTATTCTGCGACCATCTCAGCCGATGATACATAAGATAAAATCTGTGTCGCGTGAACAATTGAAAGACAGAGCTGAATGGTCAAAGCTAATGGCGATTGCCAAAAACCTGTCTTTACGCACCTTGCTGATTTGGGCTGTGGAGGCCCTGCTCATTTCCCAAGCGGCTCGTATTGGCGATGTTGAACTAGCCAGTATCCAGATTATACTGGTTTTATTTGGCTTCATTGCCTTTAGCCTTGATGGCTTCGCACATGCAACTGAGGCCCTTACCGGGCAGATGGTTGGCAATCGAAATCCTTCAGGCCTGCGCATAATGATCAGAAAAAGCTGCATTTTAGCTGGGTTTACAGCTGTTCTAATCAGCTGCATCCTGTTTTTGTTAAAGCCCATTATACTTCCCCTGATGACCAGCCAGCCAGAGCTGTTGCATCTAACATCGCAGATATGGATATGGGTGCTGGCCATTCCACTTTCAGCCTTTCTTGCCTTTCAGATGGATGGCGTATTTGTTGGCGCGGCAAGCACCTTGCACATGCGCAATGGAATGATCATAGCATTTTCTGTGTTTGCTGGGCTTATTAGCATTTTATCAGTCGGCTTTTTTGATAGGCATTATCTTGACGGGTTACTGTTTGCATTTATTCTTTATCTCATTATTCGCGGCATATATTTGGTCGCTTGTCTGCCTTCTGTTATGCGCTTGTCGCAGACAAGTGGCAGCTAAGGCCTGACTGAAACACCGCATCTTCTATGCCAAACAGGACCATGTGATATGACAATACTTTCCTGCCGAACCGGACTGACAGCCCCAAGTGAAGCCAGCATGCCACTGTTTATTGTGCAAAAGGGACGATTTGATGCCTTTGCTGCTGTTCAGGCTGACAGTCAGCAGAGCTGGCTGAAGACAACAAAATTCAGTGCAAATGCAGGCCAGTTTACCTGCCTGCCTGAGCAAAATGGCGAAATGGGAAGTGCTGTAGTTGTGATGGGTAAAACGCCTCTGTGGGATATTGCCAAGGCAGCCAGAGATCTTCCGGCAGGCAGCTGGCACCCTGACTTTACCTTTGCGTCAGATATAGCTGTGAGTGACATCCAACTGGGCTGGGGGCTGGCCCAATACAAGTTCGCCCCACATAAGACAACAGATACTGACAACGCTCTGCCTGAGCTTGCCCTAAGCGATACGGCTCTGTGCATAGATAGCTCTGCGCTTGTTCTGGGCACGCACATTGTCCGCGAAATGGTAAATCTGCCTGCAAACCAGATGACACCAGCTGGCATTGAGCAGGCTGCTCGTGAAATTGCACGAGCCTGTTCTGCCCATTTTTCTGTGGTCAGCGGTGAGGCTTTGGAACGCTATGCGCCTGCCTTGCATACTGTTGGCAGGGCCGCTGAGATTGGGCCTCGCATGATACAGCTACTATGGGGCGACAGCGGACCTGTGATCACGCTGGTAGGCAAAGGTATCAGCTTTGACAGTGGCGGGCTGGATATCAAGCCGTCAAAAGCAATGGAAATTATGAAAAAGGATATGGGGGGCGCTGCCCATGTGCTGGGAATTGCGGCTGCGCTGATGACAGCCGGCATAAACTGCCAGTTGCGGGTACTGATCGCGGCTGCTGAAAATGCGATTTCTGCACAGGCTATGCGCCCGCTTGATGTGATTGACACAGCAGCCGGAATCCCCGTTGAGGTCGGCAATACAGATGCAGAAGGCCGACTTGTGCTAGCTGATGCGCTATATCATGCCTCGCATGATGATGACCATCCAGAGCCTGACTTCCTCCTTGATTTTGCCACACTTACAGGTGCCGCCCGCATTGCATTAGGCACTGAATGTCCTGCCCTGTTCTGTAACCAAGCACAGACCGCCCGTGACATGATGGATCTTGGAAAGGATGTTGATGATCCGGTGTGGCAGCTGCCTTTGTTTGATGCGTATGATCGCTATCTTGATTCTGGTCAGGCGGGCCTGTCCAGTACAGGAAATGCAGGCGGTTATGGTGGGGCTATAACAGCAGCTTTATTCCTGCGACGTTTTACAGGCAAACAGGTGAATTGGGCCCATATTGATGTTATGGCGTGGAATTTATCTGCGAGGCCAGGACGGCCCAAAGGCGGCGAAGCGATGGGTCTGCGAACCAGCTTTGCTTATATCAAACAGCTTGCAAAAGCCGGTCAGTAGCCTCTGAACTTATCAACAATGTGTTCAGGTTGACCTCCAGCCAGAACTGTTGAAATGGCCTGAGCAACTTGATCAGCAGCTGTATCAGGGTTGGTTTGCGCAGCAACATGAGGCCAGATGGCAATGCGGGTTTCTTTCCAGAACGGATGTGTGTCTGGCAGCGGTTCTTCNACAAATACATCCAACGCTGCCCCAGCAAGATGACCTGTACGGACAGCGTTCAGCAGGGCATCTTCTTCTACCTGATGACCACGTCCAGCATTGATAAAATAAGACCCAGCCGGCATCGCCGCAAAAACATCAGCTGAAAATAGGTTTGTTGTATGCGCAGTCAGAGGCAGAATACAGATATGAGCTATACAGCTGGACACTATGTTTTGAAAACCCTGCTCACCGTGATGAGTCTGTATAGATCGCCCCAAATCACGGGGGCGGCGTGACCAGCCTTGCACAGCAAACCCGAGGGCAGCCAGACGGTGGGCAATCACTCTGCCAATCGCCCCAAGCCCATAAACCGCAACAGGCATTTGTGCTGTCTGGCGTTGAGGCAGACTGTCAAAACGGCGTTCTGCAGCAGCCAATCTGTAGGCCGGCCCATCACGCAGATGATCTAGTAGGGCCAGAATTACCCAGTGCGACAGTGCATGTGACATATCTGGGTCAACGAGCCGCACCACAGGCACGTTATCAGGCAAATGCGGGTCACTGAACAAATGATCAACCCCCTGACCAAGAGAGACAATCAGGCGCAATTGGTTTAGCTGGCGCAAGCGTCCTGCAGGTGGACGCCAGACCAGCGCGATGTCAGCATCTTCCGCATGTGGGGCGGATAGCGGTACCAGCCTGATATGCTTCAGACGTGCGGTCAGCCGTTCTGCCCATAAGNTCTGTTTTTCATTCTCTGGCGTGCCATCATGATAAGCAATGGTAATCATCTTAACTGCCCANGCTTTCAATATAATTTAAGACAAACTCATTTAGCTAATCACATCAAGTGCAGCTTTATGCAGCTCAGGCGTAGCTGCCACCAGGAGCGAGCCATCAGAAGATAAATCAGGCGGCTGCCCGGACCAGTCTGTCACAATAGCTCCAGCCCCTTTTAAAACCGGGATCAATGCCATAAAATCATGNGTTGCCAATTGATGTTCCATCACCAGATCAAGATGCCCTGCGGCTAGAAGCGCATAATTATAACAATCACCACCATAATGGGTTGATCGGCAGGTCTTGCCCAATCTGTTAAACCTATTAAGACCTTCTGTTGTGAATGCCTCTGGGCTGGTNGTGGCTATCTGAGCCTGGTCAAGCTCGCGGCANCTGCTGACAGATAGAGCTGACTGTGTTGNNCCCNTAATNNGGTAGCTGCGCTNATCTTGGGTTAAGTAAGTTTCATTCAGGGCCGGCATGTCAATAAGGCCAGCAAAAGGTTGGCCATCGCAGGCAACACCAACAAGGGTGCCAAATAACGGTTTGCCAATCACAAATGCACGGGTCCCATCNATCGGGTCNATNACCCAGCAGATTTGCCGGTCTGCAAGACCNCCTTGTTCNTCGCCAANAATCGCATGATGAGGAAACGCNGCTNAGGATAGCCTGTCNCAATTCAGTTTCAACAGATTTATCCGCAATAGTAACCGGGCTGTTNTCAGCTTTTTGTTCAACGGAAAAGTCAGAACGNAAATGCCGGTCGATTAAAGGGCGGCTNAGGGAGGGAAGCNTCAACANAANCGCATCTATCTCTACCCAATCCGGCCTTTTATCTGTCATTGGGCCTCAGCAGCTATCTCATCACTAGTTGGCAACGCTGCTGGCTGGTCAGCCTGACTACGCAGATAGGCAATCAGATTGGCTCTGTCTGCCGGCTTTTTCAGGCCAGCGAAATTCATCTTTGTGCCTGAAATGTAAGCTTTTGGCTTGTAAAAAAATTGGTTCAGAGACTGATAATCCCATTTCCCGCCAAATCCGGCCAGTGCTTCAGAATACGCATAGCCATCGATTTGACCCTTACCTGTATTTACAATGTTCCATAGGGCAGGCCCAACTTTGTTCTGACCACCCTTGTCAAACACATGACAGGCTGTGCATTTCTTGGCAACTTTCTGCCCAGCGGCAATATCAGCATTAGCTAGCATAGCTAGAATTGGTTCAGGGCCAACAGGTGCGACACCAGTGGATGAAGAGGCAACCTGTTCGGTGATTTGAATCGGATACGAATTCTCCGCCAGCTCCTGATGCGGAACAAGAATTTCTGCAATTTTATATCCGCCCAAAGCGATTAGGCCAGCCATAAGAAAACCAGCTGCAGCTTTATTGAATTTTAAATCATCCATACTTTTGCATTCCCCAGAGCTGTGAAANAACAGNTNAAANCAGNGTTCAAGTTGATTATCTCTCNCGCTTAAAAACATCTGCTGTCAACGCAGGCGTTCCTCATGAGTTTTGTGATACCGCAATTTTCAGATTGTCTCAAGTCCCACAANCCAAACAGNACTNGTCCTTTTTCTTTGCCAGCCAGACCAAAATATGAAACCTTATGTTNNGCTTCATTAGCAATTTAATNGATCGAAAAAACAGCCTGTCATGACGACTGATATTCTCACACTTATACCTGCTCGCATAAAGGCAACAAGNCTCCCAGGAAAACCACTAGCGNAAATTGCTGGAAAACCTATGATTTGCCATGTGTGGGAAAAGGCTGTGAAAGCTGATCTAGGGCCTGTATTTGTGGCTACAGATAGTCCAGAAATTGCTCAAACCATTGAGGCAGTTGGTGGGCAGGCTGTACTGACAGCTNCAAGCCATCCTTCAGGATCCGACAGAATCTATGAGGCATTATGCCACATAGATTCTGAAGGCAGNTATGAGGNGGTCATTAATCTGCAGGGGGATTTGCCTGAACTGGACCCGGCGCTGTTGGAAAAGCTGGCTGAGATGCTGCGTGACCCAAACTGGGACTTAACCACCCTTGCTGCCCCCGCCAGCCAGGAAGAGGCTGTNAAATCACAGATTGTTAAAGCTGTNGTNAGCTTTACAGATAACAGAAAGCGCACCGGCCAGGCCCTTTATTTCAGCCGCGCGGCTGTTCCAGATGGGCCAGAGGGTTTTCTACATCATATTGGCCTTTATGGCTGGCGGCGAAAGGCCCTTTCCACATTTGTCCACCTGCCACCTTCGCCACTGGAATTATCTGAAAAGCTGGAGCAACTTCGTGCATTGGAAGCAGGCTTAAAAATTGGCATTGCCGTGGTTGACCATGCACCTGGCGGCATTGATACAGCGGATGATCTAGCGGAAGTCAGACTGCGCCTAGGACAAGATTAGTTAGTAGATTTGAAAAGCCTGTGAAAACNGCGTAAAAAAGCGCAGATGAAGGAAAAAGAGGCTGGACATGGCAGATAAGAGAAAAATAGCCTTCCAGGGTGTACCTGGGGCTTATTCCCATATGGCCTGCAACACACATGCGCCCAAGCACATACCGCTGCCTTGCGAGAGTTTTTCAGAAATGATCGCTGCGGTACAGAACGGCGACGCCGAACTCGCCATGGTTCCAGTAGAAAATTCTACTGCTGGACGTGTAGCTGATATCCACCATCTGCTTCCTGAATCAGGCCTTTACATTATCGGTGAGCATTACCAGCCTGTTCACCATAAGCTGTTGGGTCTCAAAGGCGTCAGACCAGAACAAATAACAGAAGTACACAGTCATGAACAGGGGCTGGCCCAATGCCGTAAATCCCTGCGGGCTCATGGCATTAAACCAGTTATTCACACAGATACAGCAGGAGCGGCCAAGGATATTGCAGCTCGTGGCGAACNNCATATTGGGGCAGTTGCGTCTGCACTAGCCGCAGAGATTTACAATCTTGATATTCTGGATGCAGACATTCTGGATGAAAACACAAACACAACACGCTTTCTNATTATGTCACGTGATTTCCAAAAGGCNCCNGACCCGACTTCGCCTACCATGACNACACTTATTTTTGAGGTCAGGTCAGTTCCTGCTGTCTTATATAAATGTCTGGGCGGATTTGCGACCAACAATATCAATTTAACAAAGCTAGAATCGTACATGCTAAACGGGTCATTGAAAGCNGCTCGTTTCTATGCTGATTGTGAAGGCCATATTGACAGTCCGGCAATGAAACAAGCGNTGGANGAGCTTCAATTTTACTGCANAGATGGAGGCATCACAGTGCTGGGCAGCTATCCGGCTAACCGCGGTTGAAAAAGCTTGTTTATGCAGTACATTTCAAGCATAATTTGGAGCGGAAGGTTGGGTGGACGAATGGTCAGGGTGACCAGGCCAGGTCCGAAAGGAAGCAGCCACAGTCTGCACCGAGCGGGTCATCCAGCCTTTCATGCTTTACCACATGATTTAAGATCTGAACTGCCCGATCATCTGATCTTTCTGCCAAAGAAATACGAGATGAGGACGGACCGCAACACAGAACAGGATCTGGCCAGACCAGCAATAAACCGATAGTCTTTTGCCCATGAAAAACATCGCCAACCAGCCTTACCGTGTTCTAGCCCGCAAATACCGCCCTGCCACTTTTGAGCAGATGATTGGTCAGGATGCGCTTGTGCAGACGCTGACGAATGCAATTGCTCTAGGAAGGTTGGCGCATGCCTTTATTCTCACTGGCGTGCGCGGAATCGGCAAAACATCAACGGCNCGTATCTTGGCGAAAGGTCTGAATTGTGAGGGGGCAGACGGGGCAGGCGGGCCTACTATGTCGCCNTGNGGGACCTGCGACCCGTGCAAGGANATCAATGAAGGNCGCCATATTGATGTCCTGGAAATGGATGCCGCCAGCAACACAGGCGTTGATGATGTGCGCGATATTATTGATGGTGCAACCTACAGGCCTGTATCTGCCCGTTTTAAAATCTATATCGTCGATGAAGTTCACATGCTGTCACGTAGTGCGTTCAATGCCTTGCTGAAGACGCTTGAAGAGCCATCAGACAATGTGAAATTTATCTTCGCCACAACTGAAATCCGGAAAGTGCCTGTGACCATACTGTCCAGATGTCAGCGTTTTGACCTACGCCGAGTTCCTGTTGATGTGATGACACATCACCTGCAGACCATTGCAGACTCAGAGAATATAAAAGCGGCGGCAAATACACTTGTACACATTGCCAAGGCCTCTGAAGGCTCTGTCCGAGACGCTTTATCCCTACTTGACCAGGCCGCAGCGATGAATGCTGATGAAATTTCAGAACAGTCTGTTCTGGATATGCTGGGCCAGACCAATACTGATTTGATTCTGAAGATTCTGCAAGCCTGTCTTAACGGGCAAACAGCAGCGGCACTCGACCTGTTTGCAACAGCAGATGCTTGCGGAGCAGAACCTGATGTCTTTATCGCTGATATGCTAGATAATATCCATCTGGCCAGCCTGATAGCAGGCGGGGCAGGCTCGTCTGACCAACCTGAAGTGCAAAGTCAGATGCTTACAGCAATCGCAACCGCAGGCATTGCTCGTCTGGGGCGGGCCTGGCAGTTACTGCTGAACGGTCACCGTGACATCAAAGACGCACCAAACCCGAAAACAGCTGCTCAGATGGTGCTAATCAGGTTAGCCCATATAGCACCTATGCCGACTCCAGCTGA
>PADU01000033.1 GCA_002700485.1 SAR116 cluster bacterium
GTCCATCGACACAAGGATGGCCGACATCACGCCGGGCACAGGAATGGGCCATTCGGAATGTGGTTCATTCTCTACATCAATGATTTTTTCCCATTCCCATTTCCCTGCTTTGGACTTCCAAAAATGGATGACATTGGAGCTAAGAGCAGCACCGCAGAACCCATGCGTACTGTCTGGGTCATGCAGAAACTTTACTTCCAACGGGAGCAAGCCGTCTTCGCCAAGATACATCGTGTCGACTGGCACTTTTTTCTCAAAATCCCAGATGTGTAGGCGGCGGCCATATTTCAGGTGGCCCACTTCCTCCAGATCAAATCCAGGCATAAATGTGTTCGGTGCGGCCCATTCAGAACTGACCATCACGTTATGGCGTGGTTGGTACCAAAAGTCATAACCAAAGGGGATGTCGCCCATTGAGTTTTCCCAACGGCCAACGATCTCAAATTCCTTGTTCAGATGCAGATAGCCACCGGGCGATTCACCCTTTGCGTCACCTAGGAAGGAAATGATAATTTCAGAGCCCAGACAATGCACAGTGTGTGGGCCGCTCAGATTGGTTTTAGACTTGATCTCGGCCCCGTCAATCACCTTGTGCAGGCGCGGTGCAAATGGGTCTGCAGCTGTGTCGATAATATGGATGTTGTTAGACCGCACGCCTGGCACAAGCAGGTATTTACGGCTCATATCCGCGTCGTTGTGGCAGGAAGAACAGGCATTCCAGCCCATGTGATGCAATTCATCCCCGATGCCGGGCATTTCTAAGCGATGGATGACTTGGCTGTAGGTTGGGCTCTCTGGATCCGCATCAACTGTCGCCAAATAGTCTGGCTTTTGGATGCCGGTCCCTGTGTAGATGGCGATTGTATATAACAGTTTCTCACGCGGTGCTCTGATCGCCTCTGCGGGGCTTGCATAGCCCGGGCCGCAACACGCTCCGTCCATCTTCATGTTTCTCCCTTGCGATCATTTTTTAATTATCATAAATTGATAAAAAGATTATCGCAAGGGAGAAATATGCATCTGGAACGCCTGACTTTCATACTCGAAGTTGTTGGACAAAAGGGCGAGGCTACAGTGGCCGAGATTTGCGCCCATTCAGACTTGCCCAAACCTTCTGCNTACAGGTTAGTGCAGGANCTTGTTAGTGTNGGTCTTCTGGAACCTGTGACCCGTGGGACGTTCTCTATTGGCTCACGCCTAAANCGGATNACCCAAAGTGATCATTCTGATCGCGCCCTGCTTGNGGTGATTGCACCTGCGCTCAAGAAAGCCGCAACACATTATGGCGCCGCATTTTTCCTGTCTCGGTTGCGCGGAAAATCNGTTGAAATTATCCATGTAGAAACTCCTGACACNGGGGTTTCNTATCTCCATCCCGGCTTGGGGAAACGCCCATTGCATGCCTGNTCTTGCTCCAAGGCCGTTGCTGCGTTTTTGCCTGAATTGNTCCTAACTAGCGATATGGAGGGCCGACTGCGCGCCTACACAGAATTCACGCTGACAAATGTGAATGATTTGGAAGCCGAATTCGAAACAATCCGCAAGCGTGGTTTTGCAGAATGCGTCGAAGAGATTGAACGCGGCCTGTGTTCCGTCGCAGCGCCCCTTGCGCCTAGCGGGCCTGGTGCTGCAATGTCCATCGGTGCTGCCGGATCGGTACGGGTCTTCACGCCAGCCTTCCGCGACAAACTTGGAACCCGGATTGCCCGAATTGCGCAGGATGTATCGGCAAATTTGGGCTGGAATGTTGCAGCAGACGCCAAACTGTCAGGTTAATTTTAAGGTGAACTTCCAATGTGAGCCTCTTCAAAATCTGGCTTGATCTGACCTTTTCTCCACATAAACAAATTTGTAACTTCGGGCGCTGGAAAGTTTTGCAGTATTCGGAAGAGTTGGGCTCAAAACTGTAATCACCTGCAATTTGTATTCACTACAGTCAAGAATTACCACAGACAATTTGTAAAACATCGCAAAAGGCCCGTCTTTCGGCCTGCTATGTATGTTGTTCAATTTTATATTATGCAAATCATGTGGTTGCCGAACTGCCCAACTCGCCTTAATCTAACGAGTATGGATGGGAATGAGATTACACTAGATAAAATATACGCTTCTGCCTTGCGTGACGTGGCGCTGCAGGACAAGTATGACCTGAATAAATCGACGGTGTTTGTTAGCGGCACACAGGCACTGGTGCGTTTATGTCTCTTGCAGGCTGAAAAGGATCGCAAAGCTGGTTTGAATACAGCCGGTTACGTGACCGGTTATAGGGGCTCGCCGCTAGGCGGTATCGACCTGCAGTTCAGCCAGGCTGAACAGGCCTTAACGCAGGCAGGCGTGACCTTCCATCCTGGTCTGAATGAGGATTTGGCGGCAACAGCGGTCTGGGGTACACAACAGATCAATCTTCATGATGAAGGTAAAAAGGATGGTGTCTTTGCGATTTGGTATGGCAAGGGGCCTGGTGTTGATCGAACAGGGGATGTGTTCCGGCATGGTAATCTGGCCGGATCATCAACGCATGGCGGCGTCTTGGTGCTGATGGGCGATGACCATGCAGGCGAGAGCTCTACCGTCTGTCATCAGTCTGAATATGCGATGATGGACGCGATGATTCCGGTTCTGAACCCGGCCAATTTATCAGAGATGGTTGCTTTCGGTCTGCAGGGCTGGGCGATGTCGCGTTTTGCCGGGGTTTGGGTTGGTATCAAATGTGTAAAGGATAACATTGAATCCACCGCCTCTGTCCGGCTGACTGCTGATGAATTTTCCAGCCATCTTCCTAATGATTACACGCTGCCTTCTGATGGGCTGAATATCCGGCATCATGATGATCGCTTTACCCAAGAGCAGCGCCTGCATGCCGAGAAAATGGCAGCAGTCAAAGCCTTTGCTCGGGCGAACCGTCTCGACCGCGTTACCGTTGATGGCGGTTCAGCGCCCCAGTTTGGCATAGTGTCCACAGGCAAAGCTTATATGGATGTGATTCAGGCCCTGGCTGATTTGGGGATCGATGCGAGAATGGCTGCCCAACTTGGTTTGTCTGTGTACAAGGTAGGGATGTCCTGGCCGCTTGACCCCGAAGGCATGACTGAATTTGCCGCCCCTTTGCAAAAAATGTTGGTGGTTGAAGAAAAGCGTGGCCTGATTGAGCCCCAGATTAAAGATTGTCTTTACGGTCAGGAGGGCGCACCAGCCATAATCGGAAAGTGTGATNATGACGGCAGCCGCCTGCTGCCTGAAGAAGGCTCTGTCAATGCNACACAGATTGCACAGATTATTGCCGAAAAGCTTCTNGATGGGGTNAAGCTTGACCGNNCTGTTAGTCANAATCTTGTTCGCATCAAGGCTCANCTAAACCGATCTGTTGAAGCTTTGTCTGCAGCACGTCAGCCATANTTCTGCGCCGGTTGTCCGCATAATTCCTCTACTGTACTACCTGAAGGCGCGCGTGGTTATGCGGGTATCGGCTGTCATTGGATGGCCCAGTTCATGGACCGGAATGTTGAAGGCAATACCCATATGGGAGGTGAGGGAGCAAACTGGATTGGTGAGGCCTGTTTTTCAACTCGGCAACATGTGTTCCAGAATATTGGTGATGGCACATTTAATCATTCTGGGTTGATGGCGATCCGCGCCGCGGTCGCTGCAAATGTGAACATCACCTATAAGATTTTATATAATGATGCGGTTGCCATGACAGGCGGACAGACACATGAAGGCGGGATGACACCAGTTGAAATCGCAAAATTGCTGGATGCGTCGGGTGTGCGTGAACTGGCTTTGGTGACAGATGATCTGAGCCGTCATGATCAATCAGCATATCCAGCCGGCGTTAGCTTTCACCACCGGGCTGAATTACAGCTTGTCCAGCAAAGTCTTGAACGAACAGAAGGGGTCACGGCGCTGATTTATGATCAGACCTGTGCTACTGAAAAACGCCGTCGCCGCAAGCGCGGCCTTATGCCAGATCCAGAACAACGCATTTTCATTAACCCTGAAGTCTGCGAAGGTTGCGGGGATTGCGGGGTGCAGTCCAATTGTGTGGCAATATTGCCGCTAGAAACAGAGCTAGGCCGCAAACGTAAGATTGACCAGTCTGCCTGCAATAAGGATTTTTCCTGTGTAAAGGGCTTTTGCCCCAGCTTTGTGACCGTCTCCGGCGGGATATTGCGCAAGCCAGATGCAGCGTCAGCTGTTGACGAAAAACTGCCTTTGCCGGCACCTGTTTTCGCTTTTGACAAGCCCGTGTCTTATGTGTTGACTGGTGTTGGCGGAACAGGTGTGGTGACGATTGCAGCCTTGCTGGGGATGGCGGCTCATATCGAAGGCAAGGGCTGCGGGATTATTGATATGGCTGGGCTGGCCCAGAAAGGTGGGGCGGTGACAAGCCATATTCGTCTCGCTCCCCGGCCAGAAGATATCTCGGCCATCAGGATTGGCCCTGGTGGTGCAGATGTNATGNTGGGCTGTGATATGCTGGTCAGCGCNGACTCGGCACTGTTGAAGTTGATGAACCAATCNGGTCATGTNGTGGCCAATACCAACGAAATGCCGACAGGGGGGTTCACACGTGATACAGAAGAACGTCTGCCTGGCCCTGAAATGGCGGCGCGTCTTTGTGGGGTTGTAGATGAGGGGCAGGCAACCCTAATAGATACCAGCCGNATGGCCGTNAGGCTGCTGGGTGATACCATCGCTTCTAATTTGCTGCTGTTAGGGGTGGCCTGGCAGAAAGGTCTGATNCCGTTATCCTCTAATGCAGTTGAAAAGGCGATTACGCTTAATGGTATTGCTGTGCAGCAAAGCATTAATGCCTTTCGCTGGGGTCGGAAATGGGTTGTTGATGCAGGTGCGGTTGACAGGGAAGTTACTGCAGCTGAGGACAGGTCCGGTCTTGGTGCTGTCCAGCCTCTCACCGCATTGGATGATATCATCGCTGACCGGATGGCGCGCCTGACAAGCTATCAAAATTCCGCTTATGCTAGCCGATACCGTGAAAAGCTGGATAGTCTAATTGCTGTAGACACAGATGCGGNGCAGCATCTGTCCCGAGCAGTTGCACGGTACTTATATAAGATGATGGCGATAAAGGATGAATATGAAGTTGCCCGCCTCTATACAGATGGCCGCTTTGCAAATGCCTTATCCGCGCAGTTTGAGGGTGATATTTNGATCTCTTATCATTTGGCGCCGCCTATGTTTTCAGGCACTGATCCGGTTACTGGCCGGCCAAAAAAGGCTGTCTATGGCAGCTGGGTAAAGCCCGTTATGTCGGTTCTGGCCAGCTGCAAAAGCTTGCGCGGGACAGTGTTTGATCTGTTTGGCTACACAGCTGAGCGCAAAGCCGAACGTGCCGCCCTGACGCGTTATGAGGCCCTGCTTGATGAAGTTGCCGCGCGTCTGACGGCTGCAAATTACGCAGCAGCTGTGCAGCTGGTCTCTGTGCCGGAACAAATCCGCGGCTTCGGGCCTGTGCGTCATGCCCATCTTGTTGCCGCTGATAAGGCATATGCGGCAGCACAGGCTGAATTTGACAAAGCTTGTGATGCTGCCGCGGGGGCCAATTCCGGGGAGAAGCCAAGAAAACGGTCTGCGTGATCGACGACATGGCTTAGGTAATCCTTGTGTATTAAAAATTTGTGATCAGAATAGAGTATAAACAATGACTTATGTACCGCCGACAGATGATATGAAGTTTGCCCTACGCTATCTAGCCGGGTTTGACGCCGTAGTAGCGCTGCCTGCCTTTGCCGATACAGGTCTTGATTTGGCTGATGCGGTTATTGATGAAGCGGCTAAGCTGGCTTCAGATGTCATTGCCCCGCTGAACCATGCTTCTGATCTGAAGGGGGCGGCCTTTTCAGATACAGACAGTTCAGTTCAAACCCCAAATGGTTTTGCAGATGCTTACCGCGCCATGGCAGAGGGGGGTTGGACTTCAATGGAAGCGGAAGAGGCGTTTGGCGGCCAGAATATGCCGATGGCCCTAAGCGCGCCTGTTAATGAGATGTGGCAGTCTGCCAGTCTCAGCTTTGCTTTGTGTCATTTACTAACGCAAGGCCAGATTTACGCCCTGCAGAAATCAGCCTCACAAGCGCAGAAACAGATCTTTGTGCCGCCGATGGTCGAGGGGCGCTGGACCGGGACGATGAATCTCACCGAACCTCAGGCTGGAACAGATCTGGCAGCCATTAAGACGCGAGCCGTTAAACAGGATGATCACTATCTGATCACAGGTCAGAAAATCTATATCACCTATGGTGAACATGATATGGCTGAAAATATTATTCATCTGGTTCTAGCCCGCACGCTTGATGCGCCGGAAGGTGTCAAGGGCATATCTGTCTTTATTGTGCCGAAATTTCTAGTCAATCCGGATGGCACTCTGGGCGCACGCAATGATGTGCGCTGTTTGTCGATTGAAAAGAAGTTGGGCATTAAAGCGTCCCCAACAGCTGTCATGCAGTATGGCGAATCAGGGGGCGCGGTCGGCTATCTGGTAGGTGAGGAAAATCAAGGTCTGTCAATTATGTTTGGGATGATGAACCATGCNCGTTTTGCAGTTGGCTTGCAGGGGTTGTCTGTTGCGGAACGCGGCTATCAGCAGGCGGTTGATTATGCGCAGAACCGTGTGCAAGGCACTCCGCTTGACCGCAGCNCCGGCGCATCTATCGCCCATCATCCTGATGTGCTGCGGCTTTTATCTGTGATGCGGGCAGAAATAGAAGCTATGCGTGGTCTTACAGTGATTGGCGGAGCCGCCCTTGACCTAGCTCGGCATGGCCCTGATGAAGACAAGGCGAAGCTTGATGAACGGGCCTCACTATTAATCCCAGTCATTAAGGGTTGGCTGACTGAACGTGCGGTCACGCTGACCTCTGATGCGCTGCAGGTCCATGGCGGCATGGGCTTTATTGAAGAAACAGGGGCTGCCCAGCATTACCGTGATTCACGGATATTGCCAATTTATGAAGGCACCACAGCCATTCAGGCAAATGATTTGATTTTCCGCAAGACGCTGCGCGATAGCGGGGCATCTGTTCGCGCTTTGCTGGCAGAAATGGAAGCTGATCTAATAGGGCTAGATGACAGGCTAGCGGCTCCTATGCGGAGCGCCATAGCTACCACGCATCAGACCCTTGATTTTCTCTGTGGCACAGCAAATGACCCGCGCCGGGCAGCTGTCAGTTCAGTTGACTGGCTGATGATGCTGGGCTGGTTGTGCGGAGGGTGGGTTATGGCCCGATCAGGTCATGTTGTGGCAATAGGCAAGGCAGAAGAGTTCTCACAAAGCTTTCTGGACGCCAAGCGCATCACCGCAGATATTTATCTGCAGCAATGTTTGCCTCAACTTGAAAGGCTGGCCCGTGTTATTACCGTCGGCGGTGATGCGGTTCTGGCTATGGATCCGGACTGGTTGACCCGCCACTGATGCTGGTTTAACAAGCCCACTGAAACATGGCGTGGGGGCCGCTATTTTATTGACCCTTTAAATTTATACCAGAGGAAGACATTTTTATGAGCCAGGATTATAAATTTGATACGCTCTCCCTTCATGCGGGCCATATGCCTGACGAACGCCATGGTGCCCGTGCTGTGCCAATTTATCAGACAACCTCTTATATGTTCAAAGATACGCGCCATGCCGCCGCCCTGTATAATATGGAAGTAGGTGGGCATCTGTATTCGCGGATCTCTAACCCGACTGTGGCGGTTCTTGAGCAGCGGCTTGCCGCCCTTGAAGAGGCTGCTGCTTGCACTGCAACAGCATCTGGTATGGCGGCGTTGTCTTCAGCTTTACTGACTATATGCTCATCAGGCGATCACATTGTGGCCTCCGCCCAGCTTTATGGGGCGAACGTGAATTTGCTGAAATATACCCTGCCCCGCTTTGGTATTGAAACCAGTTTTGTCTCTGCAACAGACCCTGATGTTATCAAGGCCGCAATCCAGCCAAATACCAAGTTGCTGTTTGGTGAAGTGGTGGGCAATCCCGGTCTCGATATCATGGATATCGAAGGTGTGGGACGGATTGCCCATGAGGCTGGCGTACCGCTGATCATTGATGCAACTTTTAACACGCCATGGCTGTTGAAGCCGCTCACAAAAGGAGCAGATATTGTTATTCATTCACTAACCAAATGGATTGGCGGGCATGGGATTGCCATTGGTGGGGCGGTTGTGGACGGCGGCCGCTTTGACTGGGGTGCATCTGATAAATTCCCCACAATCGCATCCCCGCATTATTCAATGGATGGGATAAATTTTCATGAAGAATTTGGCCCGGCAGCATTTACCGCAAAGCTTCGGGCAGAAGCGATGTATAATTTTGGACCCTGCCTGTCGCCNACTAATGCCTTTCACATTCTGCAGGGNCTGGAAACCCTGCCACTGCGTATGCAGCGTCATATGGATAATACCCGTGCACTGTTGGATTTTCTTACCACTCATGAAGATGTCGCTTGGGTCCGCCATCCGGACCTCCCAGATCATCCCGGCTATGACATTGCCAAAAGGCTGATGCCGCGTGGAGCAGGCTCGATTATTGCTTTTGGTGTGAAAGGCGGGCGCGAGGCAGGCCGTGCTTTTATTGAAGCTGTTGAACTGTCCTCTCATCTGGCCAATGTAGGTGATGCGAAAACGCTTGTGATTCACCCTGCTTCTACTACTCATTCACATATTGATGCAGACGCGATGAAGGCAGGAGGGTTGTCTGATGATATGATCCGTCTGTCTGTCGGTCTTGAGGATGTTGCTGATATTAAGGTTGATTTTGAAAGCGGCTTCAAAGCCGCCCGCAGGGTTGCTGCTAAGGGATAGCGCTAGGAGCTGATTGAGGGCATAGATAAGGATAGGCGTGCCATGAAATTCGAATTTGAACAAATATCTGTCCATATTGCAACGGGCGGCAGGGCGCACAAGGTTGGCGCAGACTTTGTTGTGTTTTTGCATGGCAGCGGGCAGAGTCATTTGACCTGGGGTCTGCAGAGCCGGTATTTTGCGTATGAAGGCTATAACATTATTGCCCCTGATTTTCCTGGCCATGGTTTGTCGGGTGGTGCGCCCCTGACCAGCATTGAGGATATGGCAGACTGGCTTGCTAGGCTTCTGGCGGCAATGGGTGTCCAGACAGCAGCCTTCATTGGCCATTCGCAAGGTTGTCTTGTCGCTCTGGAGATGGCCAGCCGGCATAGCGCATATGTTGACAAGCTGTGCCTGATCGCAGGTGCGGCAGCGATTCCGGTTAATGAATGGCTTGTGGATGCCTCTGCCTCGAAAATAGACGCCGCGATTGAGATGATGACTGGTTGGGGTCATGGAAAAACAGCTCATTTTCATGATAACACCCAGCCAGGGTTTAATCATTTAGGCTTTGGCCGGGCCCTAATGGCAGGTCATGACAAAACCGCCCTGCATGCTGATTTGCAGGCCTGTAATGCCTACAATAAGGGAGCTGCTGCCGCTTCTGCTGTGACCCAGCCCTGCCATCTAATTCTGGCGGCCAGTGACAAAATGACACCGCTGAAACAGGGACGCAAACTGGCTGGAATGATTCCTCATAGTACAATCACTGAAATTGCCGATGCAGGACATATGCTGCCCAGTGAACATCCTGACGCGGTCAATCTGCCTCTTGCCCGGTTTTTGACGTCATAACAATATCGGAATCATCAGCTTTTATGGGGTGTGTAATGACATCTGTTTCTCAGTTTTCTAAAATTGCGGTCATCGGAGCCGGTACAATGGGCAGTGGGATTGCTGCCCAGATTGCCAATGCGGATCTGCCTGTTTTGCTTCTTGATCTGCCGGCCAAGACAGCTGGGAAGCCGCATGCGGCGGCTGCCGCGATTGACCGGTTATTGGAATCTGATCCGCCGCAGCTTATGCATAAAAAGCGTGCGCAGCTGATTACAACTGGCACCATTGATGATGATTTTGACAAGCTGGCAGATTGTGATCTGGTCATCGAGGCAGTGATCGAACAGTTGCCGGTAAAACAGGCTTTATATAAACGCTTGCATCAGACGATCTCATCGAATTGTATTGTCACCTCAAACACCTCAACCATTCCTATAAGCCTGCTAATTGCCGAGATGCCAGTTGATTTTGCCCGCCGGTTTGCAATCACACATTATTTCAATCCGGTGCGCTTTATGCGACTTTTGGAGCTTGTGCGCGGTGAGCAGACAGATGAGCCGGTAATCAAAAAGCTGACTGATTTTAATGACCGTGTGTTGGGCAAAGGCGTGGTCAGATGCGGGGATACACCAGGCTTTCTGGGCAACCGGGTCGGGGTCTATGCGCTGCAGCTAGCCCTGCATGAAGCTATCACTGCAGGCATTCCGATTGATACAGCTGATGCGCTGGTGGGCCGTCCGTTTGGAATTCCCAAAACGGGCGTGTTCGGGCTTTATGATCTGATCGGGATTGATCTGATGTCTGATGTCGCCGCCTCTCTCCGCTCCATCCTGCCAGCAGATGATGCGTTTCATGCGGTGGGTGATGACCCGGCCCTGAACCAGGCGATGATTGCCGCTGGCTATACAGGCAATAAAGGCAAAGGTGGTTTCTATCGCGACACAACGTCTGGGCGTGAGGTGCGGATCATTGAACATGGAGGCGATGGCCTAGCCTGGCGAAGCGTCGCAACAGAACTGCCTGCCGCTGCTTCTGCCTCAGCAGAAGCGCAGGCGCGCCAGGCAGAGCCGCTTGACCCCGTCTTACAAGATACCAGCCCTGCAGGTCGCTTTGCCCAGACGGTTCTAGTCAAAATCCTGTCTTATGCAGCCTCTCTTGTCCCAGAAATTACGACCTCGCCTCAGGATATTGATGATGCGATGAAGCTGGGCTTTAACTGGCAGCGCGGCCCGTTTGAGATGATTGATGCGGTGGGTCTAGACAGGCTGTGCCAGTTAGCAGATGAACTGGGTCTTGCCCTGCCCAGTCAGCTGACAGCGCGCAGCCGTCCCTATTATGCGATCCGTGACAGCCAGCTTGATATAGATACCCATGAGAAAGGCTACCAGCCGGTTACCCTGCCAGAGGGGGTAATGCGTTTTTCCCTTTCCCGCCGGACAGCTGAAAAGATCTGCAGAAATGACGCTGCCAGCCTTTACNGGCTGGAGGGTAATTTGCGGTTGGTCGAATTTCACTCAAAGGCAAANGCGCTGAATGATCAGTCNATGCAGATTGTNGCNCAGGCTGCNGCTGATCACGGTCANGGGATTGTGGTGCATAATGATGCCCAGCATTTCTCAGCNGGTGTTGATCTCAACCAGTTTCTGGCCTTTATCNAAGCGGGCAGCTGGACANAGATGGACAGCTTTCTTGATCGCTTCCAGNANGCTGTGAAGCAGNTGAAATANTGTCCTGTACCCGTTGTGGGTGCGCCATCTGGTTTGGCGGCAGGTGGCGGCTTTGAAGTGCTGATGCATTGCGATAAGCTTGTNGTGCATTCAAATTCNACCCTTGGCCTNGTTGAATCNGGNGTCGGNCTGGTGCCTTCTGGTGGCGGCGTGAAGGAGAGCTATCTGCGCTGGTATCAGGTCAGTGGTGACTGGGATGAGGCGGCCTGGCAGACCTGGATGCAGATAGGCTATGGTCGCACCGGCACATCACCTGAATTGTCCGCAAAATTTCAGTATTTCCGCTCCGGCCATGATGTTGCACTTCTCAGCCGTGACCGGCTCCTCCCCTTGGCGATAGATACTGTCCGGCAGATGCAGGACAGTTACGTCCCGCCAAAGCCACCAGCTGTGCAACTGGCCTCACCTCAACTGATGGACAAAATGAAGGCCTTCATGGCAGACGGTGTCGCCAGAGGAGATTTTGCTCCACATAACAAGGTTGTAGCGATGCAGATTGCCACCATCATTGTGGCCAGTAAGGATGAAGCGCAGCACAGCGATGAGCAGGCCTTGTTCGACCGTGAAAGACGAGCGTTTCTAAACCTAGCAAAAACAGACAAGACCGGCACATGGATCGCTGCCTTGTTGAGGGCATAGAGGGGGCTGAACGTGCGGCGGGGGATTTCTTAGGTGCCCAGCCGGTAAGGCGGTTTGTCAGGCAGAGCTTCATCACGTGGGTCATGGCTGACCAGCAAAACAGGTAGCTTTCGCTTCACAGCTTCTTCACGGACCAGCTTCACCATCTCCTCACGCCGGCCTCCGTCAAGGCTTGAAAACGGCTCATCCAGCAACAGCGCCCGTGGTTGGGCCAACAGGGTGCGCAAAAGCGCAAGTCGGGCCTGCTGGCCGCCTGATAGGGTTTGCGGATCGCGCAGGCCCATACCGGCCAGCCCAGCCTTGTCCAGCCCATCTTTAATAGCGTCTGTGCGGGCTGTACCAGTGACAGTAGCAACGAGTCCAAAGCCCAGATTTTCCGCAACAGTTAGATGTGGAAATAACAGCGGAGTTTGAAATAACAGGCCAAGCTGGCGCCGCTCAGCAGGCAGATCAGAAAGAATCTGCCCGCCTAGCCTGACTTGTCCGCTGGCGTCCAGTCCTGGTGTTTGCAGCCCGGCCATCCAGCGCAGCAGACTTGATTTTCCTGCCCCGCTTGGTGCAGTCAATAAGCAGATCTCACCTGGGGCGATTGTTAGGTTTAGGCCGGAAAAGAGCGGAACTGCGTTAAAACCTAATTCAATGTCACATAATTCAAGCATATTGATTTCTGCTTCTATCGCCTGAGGGCCGTCTTTTCAGTGATGATCAGTGATGCAGTCTTTTAGCCTAGTGTTGCGTTATAGCCAAACTCTGTTGTGAGTTGAAAGCTGTTTTGCCAGGTAGTCAAAAAATTTATGCTTTGTTTCGTAGATTCTTTACCCTTTTTTTATATACTGTCGCTAAATGGCCTGTNTGGCCACATNATNNNGGCCCTGTCCTCTTAGCGGGGTCATTATGTTACGAAACATNGAGGCTCCTATCATGACNGCACAGCNNTCTTTTCCTTCATTNTCTGTTCTTTNGATGTTGTCTGCNTTAAAGGCCTTATTTGCTGCAGGGCTTATGGCTTTNCTGCCTTTTTCGACCATGGCTGCAGATAAATTTGAAANNTTTGTTGATCAGGCCCGTGGTCAGTCTGTTTATTTCAATGCTTGGGGCGGCTCGCCGGCNATTAATGCCTATATTGCCTGGGCAGCAGANCAGCTGAAAGTCCGGAANGATATTACCCTTATCCATGTCAAGCTGACNGATACGGCTGATGCGGTCAGCCGCATTCTGGCGGAAAAGACAGCCGGCAAGACATCTGGCGGCTCTGTTGATCTGGTTTGGGTAAATGGCGAGAATTTTGCCTCGCTGAAACGCCAGAACTTGCTTCAGGATGAAGGCTGGGCCTTTTCCCTGCCGTCTTTTACCTATACGGATTCTGCTGCACTGCCTGCGCTTATAAGTGATTTTGCAACCCCAACAGACGGACTTGAATCGCCTTGGGGCCGGGCCCAGCTGGTGTTTGGCTATGATACAGCTTATGTGGCTGCTCCTCCGCGCTCAGCCGCCGCGCTGGCTAACTGGGTAAAGCAGGACGACAATCAGGGCCGTTTTACTTTTCCAAGGCCACCTGACTTTACAGGCACCAGTTTTTTGAAACAGATTGCGCTGGAGATTGTACCGGACAGCAGCATATTTGCAGCACCTGCCCCTGCTGATATGGATTCTGCAGATGCGATGCTCGAGCCCCTTTGGGCCTGGCTTGCGGATGTGTCCTCTCATCTGTGGCGGGCAGGCCGGCATTACCCAGTCAACTATACTGATATGGTGCGCCTGCTGGGAGATGGAGAGGTGGCAATTGCCATGGCTTTTAATCCAGCCGAATTCTCAAACGGGATTGCACAAGGCATTCTGCCGGATACTGTCCGCAGCTATATTCATGAGGGCGGCACGCTGGCAAATGTGCATTTTGTGGCGATCCCTTTTAATGCGAATGGTCCGGCGGCTAAGGTAGTGGCCAATTTTCTGCTCTCACCAGAAGCCCAGCTGCGCAAAGCTAATTCTGAGATCTGGGGCGATCCGACCGTCTTATCGATGGCCAAATTGCCCCCTGAAGATGCTGCTGCCTTTGCTGGTCTGCCGCGTGGGATAGCGACTTTATCTGATGCGCAACTATCACACAGTCTTGCTGAACCACACCCATCCTGGGTGAAGGTGATTGAACAGGGCTGGGAGAAACGCTATGCCGCAAATTAGGTTTCAGCGGATGTATAAAAGGTGACCTCCCGCATGTCAGGCCAGCTCTTTACCGCCCACCATACGGTTCTGGCGGCCGGTACTAAAGTGATTCTGGTTTTTGTCCTTACACCGGTGCTGGCCGGGCTTGTCGGGGCTGTGTTGCCGGCAACAGGCTGGTTCCCACCTTTAGGTGGGGATTCGATTTCACTTTCACCACTGCGTACTTTTCTGTTAGAATCAGGCCTTATGACATCTGTCAGTCTCTCCATCTTTACTGCATTGATGGCGACCACATTGTCTTATTTGTTGGCGATAGGTCTGCTGGCGGTTCTGGTGGGTACAGGCGGGTGGGCGTTTCTGACCCGTTTGATCTCACCGCTGCTGTCTGTCCCACATATCACCATAGCGGTGGGTTTTTTATTTCTGCTGCAGCCCAGCGGCTGGCTGATACGCCTCCTCTCGCCGTGGGCTACAGGTTGGGACCGGCCACCCAATCTGAATCTTGTGCCGGATGAAGCGGGCTGGATGCTGGTTATAGGGCTGGTGGCTAAAGAAGTACCGTTCCTTATTTTGATGGGATTATCTGCGGCCAGCCAGATTGATGCTCGCCGCCTGCTGGAAGGTGGACGCTCGCTTGGATACGGCCCTCTGACTAGCTGGTATCTGGTGGTGCAACCCCAGCTGGGCCGTCGTCTTTTCCTGCCGGTGATGATTGTGCTGGTGTTTTCCGTCTCTGTTGTGGATATGGCCCTTGTGCTTGCCCCGTCTACACCGGCGCCGCTGGCGGTGCGCATTCTAGTCTGGTTCCGTGATCCAGATCTTATGCGCCAGTTTGTAGCTGCGGTGGGTGCGTTGGCCCAAATGGGTTTGGCACTGATCTGCTGTGCTATCTGGGTAGCTGCCTCTGCTATCTGCGCGCGGGTGATCCGTCACATCTGCTGGTCTGGCTGGCGGCTCACGACACATCCGCTTCTGGCTCGTGTGGGCCGATTCTGGCTGTTAGGACTAGCGGTTCTACCCTGTGCTCTGGCTGCAGCGGGTCTCATCTCATCTCTAATCTGGGCCTTTGCTGATATTTGGCGCTTTCCGGACGGCCTGCCATCTCGTTGGGGGCTGCAGGCTTGGATGATGACAGGCGATGCGCTGGTGAATGCGGCTTTAAACAGTCTTGTTCTGGGCTTGGCGGCAGCTTCTGTATCTGTGTTTGCAGCCGTGTTTTGGCTGGAAGGTGTCTCTGCTCAAACAAGGACAGGACAGATCGGGGTGGTGGACAGGTCGGCGGGCACGCGAGTTGAGGGGCTGATTTATCTGCCACTTCTGATCCCTCAGGCTGCGTTTCTATTTGGGCTTCAGATTTTGCTNATATGGCTNGGGGCGGATGGCATGTTTCTGACCCTTTTATGGGTGCATGTAGTATTTGTCTTTCCTTATGTGATGCTGTCGCTGGGGCCATCCTGGCGACGGTTTGACACAGGTTTTACAGATTTGGCTGCCAATCTGGGCGCAGGGCCATGGCGCCGATTCTGTGCGGTGAAACTGCCAATTTTGCTGATCCCTGTGCTGACTGCCTTTGCGGTGGGTTTTGCTGTCTCACAAGCGTTATATCTGCCGACCGTATTTGCCAGNAACGGACGCATCGCAACCNTGACAACAGAAGCGGTAATNCTTGCATCAGGCGCTAGCCGTCAGNCCCTGGGAGNGGCCTCTTTTTTGCAGATNGCACTGCCGCTAGTTNTTTTTCTGGCGGCGGATTTGGTTGGCTTAGCCAGATTCCGCCGCTTCAGCTGGTTCAGAGTTTAGGAGAATTTGTGTTTTGCACTGGATGTGGCGTTTGCCAGATCTCAGCCATTGCCCGTCTGCTTGCACCTGTGTAACTTTCATCTGTGTATGAAGATTAGGATTGAATGGGTGCAGAAGGGTTAGTAGAAGGGATGACGGTGACAGGATATGACTTTACGGGCCGCAAGGTTGTGATCACCGGTGGAGGTAGCGGAACAGGGGCCTGTATGGCCCGTCATTTCGCGGAATCTGGGGCACATGTTATCATTGCTGGACGCCGCAAGTCAGCTCTTGAGGCGGTTGCTGAAGGATTTGATACGATTTACCCTTTCGTTTGTGATGTCACTATAGAAAAGGCTGTCACGGACCTGTTTGATTTTGCGGAAGCAAAAGAGGCAACCCAATCTGCGGCGGATATCGTGATCGCTAATGCTGGCATNGCNGCCAGCGCGCCCCTCGANAAGACAGATCGTNGCCTGTGGGACCAGATAATCGCNGTAAATCTGACTGGCCCGTTCCTGACGTTGCGTGANGGNCTGGCACGNATNAAGGCGGCCCACTGCCAGCAGGGGCGGCTNATTGCGATTGCATCAATGACGGCNAAGCGNGCCTATCCATATATTTCGGCNTATGCTGCCAGCAAACATGGGGTTCTGGGGCTGGTGAAATCAGCAGCTTTAGAAGTTGCAGCTCTTGGCACTGGCGGCTCTGAATCTGAACAAAAAAATATCACAGTCAATGCGATCTGTCCGGGTTATCTGGATACTGAAATGACCCAGTCTTCAATTGCTAATATCGCCGAAAAAACAGGCCTGTCGTCCGAACAGGCAGCCGAAAAGCTGCATAGTTTCTCACCGCAGAAACGGCTATTCACGGCTGATGAGGTAGCTCAGGCGGCCCTTTACCTAGCTAGCCCGGCAGCGTCAGGTATTAATGGGCAGGCCCTGTCCATTGACGGGGGAGAAACCTGGTAACACATCAGTCACCAGCTGCCAGTATTTTCCATCGACGCCCAGGGTTCTGCTGGGGCCTGTGCCTCGCCTTCCTGTAGCAGTTCAAGCGAGATACCGTCAGGAGATTTAACGAAGGCCATGCGCCCATCACGTGGAGGCCGGTTAATAGTGACTCCCTCTGCCATTAGTTTAGCGCAGGTGGCATAAATATCTTGCACGGTAAAAGCCAGGTGTCCAAAATTTCGGCCGCCTGTATAGGTTTCCTCACTGTCCCAGTTATAGGTCAGCTCAACTTCTGGCGCGCGCTCAGTCTTGGCCTGTTTCAGATCCTGATCTGCAGCCAGAAAGATAAGGGTGAATTTGCCTTCCGGTACATCCTTGCGGCGGGTTTCAACCATGCCCAGCTTACCAACAAAAAAATCAAGTGCAGCATCAATGTCGCCGACCCGGATCATTGTGTGAAGATATTTCATAAAATAGCTCTCTTTCTTGAAGTGGATTAATGTATCCACGTTATATTTTTACTGCTTAGAATAGCCTGCCCTGCTGGTAAACCTCAATCCACTTTTTTCATCAGACCGGTGCACATAAGATAAATTGACCTGTGCAAAATTGCTGATATCTTAACAGAACACCTGTGTAAACCTGACAAGCAAAGAAGAGACCTATCATGTCTGAAACTGTTCTTCATTATATTAACGGTGAAAAAACCAGTGGGTCATCAACCCGCAAAGCTGATGTATTTAATCCTGCTTTGGGCGAGAAGACAGCTGAGGTAGTGATGGGCGTTGCTGCTGATGTTGACGCTGCGGTTCAGGCTGCCAAAACGGCCTTTCCTGCGTGGGCAAACACGCCGCCTGTGCGCCGTGCTCGGGTGATGTTCAAATTCCTTGAATTGGTTAAGCGTGATAAAGAAAAACTGGCCGCTGCGATTACATCTGAACATGGTAAGGTGTTCACCGATGCCTGCGGCGAGGTGGAACGCGGTATTGAAGTGCTGGAATTTTCATGTGGCATGCCCGCTCTGCTGAAAGGTGAATATTCAGCACAGGCATCAACAGGTATTGATAACTGGACCTTCCGGCAGCCGTTGGGCATTGCCGCAGGGGTAACCCCTTTTAATTTCCCGGTGATGGTGCCGATGTGGATGTATCCGTTAGCCATTGCTGCTGGGAACTGCTTTATCCTTAAGCCCAGCCCTACAGACCCGACAGCCTCATTGATGATGGCTGATCTGCTGGCAGAAGCGGGGCTACCAGATGGTGTGTTTTCAGTCGTTCAGGGCGATAAGGAAGCTGTTGACGCGATTTTGGAAAATCAGTCTATTTCAGCTGTTTCCTTCGTCGGTTCGACCCCGATTGCACACTATATTTATGAAAAGGGGGCGGCAAACGGCAAACGTGTGCAGGCCTTAGGCGGTGCTAAAAATCATATGATGGTCATGCCAGATGCAGATCTGGATAAGACGGTTGATGCGCTTGTTGGCTCTGCCTATGGCTCAGCTGGGGAACGCTGCATGGCGATATCGGTTGCGGTTCTGGTAGGTGATGTAGGCGATAAAATCGTCCTACAGCTTGCAGAGCGTGCAAAGACGCTGAAAGTGAAGAATGGCATGGAGCTGGATGCTGAAATGGGTCCAATCGTCACATCAGCTGCACATGAGCGAATTACTTCGATGATCGAAAAGGGCGTCAAAGAAGGGGCTGACCTGGTTGTTGACGGCCGCGGTGTGTCTGTGCCAGGACATAATCAAGGATATTTTATGGGCGGCAGCCTGTTTGACCATGTCACCCCAGAAATGGGCATTTATCAGGACGAAATTTTTGGCCCGGTTTTATCCTGTGTGCGCGTTGAAAACTCCGCCGAAGGCATTGAGCTTATCAATAATCACCGTTATGGAAACGGTGTGTCTGTCTTTACCTCAGATGGGAATACAGCACGTGAATTTTCGCGCCAGATACAGGTAGGTATGGTTGGAGTTAATGTGCCTATACCTGTGCCAATGGCTTGGCATGGATTTGGTGGCTGGAAACAGTCACTATTTGGAGATTTGCATGCGTTTGGCAATGAAGCCGTGCAATTCTACACAAAGCAGAAATCTGTAATGCAGCGCTGGCCAGATTCGATCGCCAAAGGGGCAGAATTTGTCATGCCAACAGCCAAATAAGCAGTTTATCTGTGTGTGATATTGAGGCAGATGGTGCGCAGCTGGATGCCGCCCCTGAGGTGATGTGCGACGCTATAAATTTAACCCACCTGCTTGCCTCTGTCCGCGCGGCAGGTAGTGCTATCCTTAAGGTTAAAGAACAGGGTGTTTCTGCCCGTTATAAGGCAGATGCCTCACCTGTCACACTTGCTGATGAACAGGCAAACGCGATCCTAGTGGCTGCGCTGGCCGATTTGTACCCGGACCTTCCGGTAATTTCAGAAGAAGAGTCTGGTAGCCATAAGCTGTCTCCTCGGGTGCTGTATGCTCTGGTTGATCCACTCGACGGAACACGTGAATTTCTGCGCAGCGACAGTGCCGGGGCCTGGACTGTGAATATTGGCCTGATAAAAGACAGGTGCGCAATAGGCGGTATTGTCTATGCACCTTATCTTGACTGGTTATGCTGGGGCGGGCCGGCTACAGGTACATGGCAGATAAAATCCGGCCAGCTATCCAAAGTGACTGTCCGGCCCTGTCCAGATACGGGGCCAGTTGCGGTGGCCAGCCGCTCACATCTAGATCTGCAAACAGAACAGTTTCTTGATCAGCATGGAATTGAGCAGACTACATCTGTCGGCTCATCTTTGAAATTTTTGCTTCTGGCAACAGGTCAGGCTGATATTTATCCGCGATTTGGTCCAACCATGGAGTGGGACACAGCCGCGGGTGAAGCTGTGCTGGCCGGGGCAGGCGGAGCAGTTTATGACGCGCAAGGACAGTTGCATCGTTACGGCAAGTCAGGCTGGCGGAACGGTCCGTTTATCGCCTGCGCCGGCTTTACGGTTTTCTGATCCCCTAAAAAGCTGTCTGCTTTTTCAGACAGACACGGGTTGAGCGTGTCTGATCCCAGAAACGTCTTGCTACCCAGACAAAAATTATGATTAGCTTTCAGGTCTGATGCATGCGGGCAGGAGGATGTTATGAAAACACGCGCAGCTGTGGCGTTTGAGGCAGGCCAGCCTCTTGAGATAACTGAACTTGATTTAGCTGGACCTCAAGCGGGCGAAGTACTCGTTGAAATTAAGGCAACAGGCATCTGCCATACCGATGAATTCACCCTTTCTGGAGCAGATCCCGAAGGGTTGTTTCCAGCTGTGCTGGGCCACGAAGGGGCAGGCATTGTGCGTGAAATTGGNGCTGGGGTCACCTCAGTCAGTGTGGATGACCATGTGATCCCGCTCTACACGCCTGAATGCCGGGAATGTGATTATTGCCTGCATCCCAAAACCAATCTGTGTCAGGCTATTCGCACCACACAAGGCCAAGGCGTGATGCCGGACGGCACGTCCCGCTTTTCGCACAAAGGTCTGCCGGTACATCATTATATGGGAACCTCGACCTTTTCTAATTTTACGGTTCTGCCTGAAATTGCGCTTGCACGTGTCAACAAGGCTGCGCCTTTTGATAAGATTTGCTATATCGGCTGCGGCGTGACAACAGGTATTGGCGCTGTGATTAACACCGCCAAAGCAGAGACAGGCTGCACAGCGATTGTTTTCGGACTCGGCGGGATCGGGCTGAATGTGATACAGGGACTTCGCCTGATTGGCGCTCACCAGATTGTTGGGGTCGACCTAAATGAGGATAAGCGTGCATGGGGGGAGCAGTTTGGCATGACTGATTTTGTCAATCCGTCTAAGGTGCCCGGCGATTTAACAGCCCATCTGATTGAAGTGACTAGTGGCGGGGCTGATTATACTTTTGAATGTATAGGCAACACAGATGTGATGCGTGTGGCCCTGGAATCAGCGCATAAGGGCTGGGGTGAATCCATCATTATTGGCGTGGCCGGTGCAGGTAAAGAAATCGCAACCCGGCCCTTTCAGTTAGTTACAGGCCGGTCCTGGCGAGGGACAGCTTTTGGCGGGGCAAGGGGTCGCACGGATGTGCCGAAAATCGTGGACTGGTATATGGANGGACGGATTGAAATTGACCCGATGATTACCCATCACCTGAGCCTTGATGAAATTAATAAAGGCTTTGATCTGATGCATGAAGGTCAGTCAATCCGTTCTGTTGTCTCCTTCTGATAGTTTAAAAGAAAGGTACCCNGAACGCAGAAATGTTGTGGGCAGATATGATATGGTGACAGCAACGGCTTTCAGAGAAGCATATTCGGCAGGCAAGATGACAGCCCTGTCTTATGCGCAAGCCTGTCTTAAGGAAATTGAACGAAGTGATGGCCAGATACAGGCATGGGAACATCTTATGCCAGACGTGGTGCGTCAGATGGCAGAACAGGCCGATGTCGGTTCAGCAGTGGATAATATGAAGCCTTTGCGAGGCGTGCCTGTCGGAATAAAGGATATCATCGATACATGTGATGCGCCGTGCAACTGGGGGTTAGCTGAGCCGGCAGGTCGCCAGCCAGAGGCTGACGCCACTCTGGTGACGAGATTACGGCGTGCTGGTGCGATCATTTTTGGCAAAACAGTGACAACCGAGTTTGCCTACCTTGAGAAAAGCCGGACCCGTAATCCNCATGATCACNGCNTNTCTCCAGGTGGGTCGTCCAGNGGGTCAGCTGCTGCGGTGGCCGCAGGTCATATNCCACTGGCANTTGGCACGCAGACAGGCGGGNCTGTAATCCGCCCNGNCTCATACTGTCAGGNGNATGCGCTGAAACCCACACATACNGCAATTGATAAACAGGGCGTNNTACAAACCTCTCAGACATTGGACCAGGTGGGGTTNTTTGCTAGCTGCCTAGATGATATTTGTCTGCTCTCNTCTGTTCTTGTGAATACGCCNCCTCTGGTTGAGATANAGCCTATTTCTGCGNCNCGCCTATTGATNTGGCANGGGCTGTATGATGAACANGTGGAGACCTATGTGCATGANGGACTTCAGNCCATCGCNGCCCATCTGGGGGCTGTNGTTGNTCTCTCTCCNGCNCCACAGGAGCTAATTNCCCGTTTTCAGGCTGCACATAAAACCATTTATGATTTTGAGATCAGCCAGAACCTACACCCCGTTATAGACCCGCAGCCAGATAAAATCTCAGCCCATACAAAGGAGGCGGTTCGGCGTGGCCGACAGATTAGCACCAAAGACTATCGAGAAGCGCTTCTTGTGCGCGAAAACGCGCGGTCGTTCATGGCCACTGTTTTTGCAGATTATGACGGGCTTTTGAGCGCGTCAGCAACCGGTCAGGCCCCAACCTTTGAAAACGGGACAGGTAATCCGGCCTGTAATACCTTATGGAGTCTGTGCGGCACCCCCTGTTTGTCGCTGCCTTTGTCCGGGCCGTTGCGCATAACAGGGCCAGCCGGACTTGGTGTTGGCCTTCAATTGACAGCTGGGCTTGGAGATGATGAAAAATTATTGCAGACTGGAAAATGGCTAGAAGCTCGGCTGACCTGACTGGCTGAACTACCCGTTCATGAACAGAGGGCGAAAGACATATAATGGCAAGAACACCTATCTTCATTGATAATTTGCAATATGCAAACTACTCGCCTGCTTTGTTTGATGAAATGGCAGCAGCTGGATTATCAGCAGTTCATGTGACCATTTGCTATCATGAAAATTTCAGACAGACTGTTGAAAATATAATCACTTGGAACCGGCATATCGCTGCCCATCCGAACAGGTTGATGTTTGGACGNNNAGCTGCNGATGTCCATGCNGCGCACAGTTCNGGNCGGACAGCGATTTTCTACGGCTTGCAGAACTGCTCACCAATNGAAGATGATATCGGCCTCATTGAGATNCTGCATCAACTGGGGGTGCGNTTTATGCAGCTCAGCTATAATAACCAGTCTTTNNTGGCAACNGGTTGTTACGAGNCAGAAGATCCGGGTCTTACCCGTTTTGGTCGGCAGGCTATTAGAGAAATGAACAGGGTNGGGTTGGTGGTGGATATGAGTCATTCATCTGAAAGGTCCAGCTTTGAAGCGATTGAANGCTCATCCCGNCCAATNACNATNACCCATGCNAACCCNAGCTGGTGGCACCCNGCCAGGCGAAACAAATCACATGANTTGATTAAAGCCNTGACTGATNCAGGNGGCATGATCGGTTTNTCNTTATACCCACATCACTTAAAAGAGGGCAGCGGNTGTTNATTNGCGNATTTNGCAGAAATGGTCGCNATNGCAGCTGAACGGTATGGNGTTCATGCACTGGGNATNGGNTCTGATCTNTGCCAGNANCAGCCTGANTCAGTNGTTGANTGGATGCGCAATGGCCGCTGGTCAATTGAACNTGATTTTGGNGAAGGCAGNGCCGATCAACCNGGCTTTCCGCCACAACCNAACTGGTTTGAAGGAATAAAGGATTTTCCNAATATTNCTGTTGGTCTGGCTGAGGTTGGGTTTTCAGCAGATGAAATTGCTGACATNATGGGGCTGAATTGGTTGCGGTTTTATGAGCAAAATTTTNGNNCNCTTGCNCAGGGCNAAANCACANGCTGANCGACNGAGCTTATGCAGGCAAAACAAACGAAAATATGTGGTCANGCGCTGCCCCGGCTGCGCNCNCCTGATGAGGTGATGAAGCTTTCGCGTCTGGGCTCNTTTTTTCCNCATNGGCTGAGCTTTATGCGCACCTTTATNCGCCGTGTGGCTGCGGANGATGCATGCATGACCGTCACNGTGAATACNCTAGACCAGAATGGATATGGTCATGTGGTNTTATCNNTGCCGGTTAGNGGGAAGATTTTTTCACTTATTGCTTTCAGCCGNCCGCTGGATGATTCCGANCGNACAGATCGGGTNATNGCNACCAAATGGGATGCNAGNTTTTGTCTGTTCGACGGCATACCAGANCAGCAGGATATCCANTATNTGGCCGATCAGGTTACNCGCCAGGAAGCCGGCNNCTATCACGATAAGGTGCTCACNCTCTCGCGTGCGAATAAATCAGTGCGTCTGTTTGCGCATGTTGTTGAACAGCTTGCTNNNGGCNCCCAACCTGACAGTGACCANCTGACNGCAACTGGTTATCTGATGCGCACAACAGCTGTATACGGAAANGGNAAATTTGGGATTGCGGANCGTGACCGTCTAACTGGCTACACCGGACTGACTGGCCCGTTNCAAGCAGAAATGTTGACTGTCTTTTTAATCCGTGAATTCACCTTGTTGCTGGCAGAACATTGTGCGCANGNGAAAGGCGGCAAANCAGCAGCTCGNCTTGATACGCNNGTCCGNCGTTATATCGGGGTTGGTAATTCAACAGGGNTGGGTATGGCCCCTTTTNTGGTCAATCACCCGTGCCTCATTCACAGCTGGNTCATGGCCCGTGAGGTGGCTTTGGCAACTGCACGTAATGTGAAAGNAGCCACNCCGNCACAACTGTCTCGNTTTTCTATTCTGATGAGCAGGGCGGCAGCCCATGTCAACCAGTGGGANGTTGACGACCCTATTCAGATGGCGCGCATTGCGNAGTTGCGCAAGGAACTTGCACAACAGATAAANCTNCTNCGTNACNANCCCCTGGCGGTGTTGAACCCCTTTGCCGATGCGTTTGNTCGGGTNAAGACCTGTTCTGAAGAGATGCAGGAGTTGATGGTTTCCCTGCTGATCGAGCTGATCCCCGAACANATNGATGGGATGGCAGACTGCATGGCTAATCCCTTTACGCCGCAGCTTTATCCGTCAATGCGCCTNTCTGAATTGTCTNCNTTGGTGGATACACATTACCNTTGGACNAANNATATTGATTTGTCTTCCCCGTCTGCACAGGCGCATTTNTGGTATGTGTCAGAAGAGAAGCTAGAACCGCGTATGGGTAANCGTTATGACGAAGACGGCGCAGAACGGGAAATGCCGTTTAACATNCCTGCNTATGTNGCTNATCTGCGTCGTGCATTACAGANTGCTGATGACAGCCTTACGGTTGCTGAGTTTCTGATTNATCATCCNGAACTGCGCCATATTGTAAGGCGTGTGCAGACNACAGCNCGTTATCCTTACGGTGAGATTAGGGATAATCTNGTTGATNGGGACTGCCGGCCTATTGATCTTTTAAGATGTAAGTTATCTTTTTTCGGGGCCAGTAAATTTGACCCCAAATCAGATCGCTGGACGCGCATTACCCTTTATCAAGGCGCACCCACAGCTGCAGATTTAGGCCATCCTGATAAGAAAGATCTAGATGATTGGCTGTTTGCGCTAAATCCGGCATGAGTTGACCTCTGCCTGTTTTGTATGTGAACCAGTTGATCCGATGAGACGTCCCTGTTCTGCAAATGAGGTTTTACAGATTGCCCGGAAGGCCTGTATTGGCTCTGGGCTGGCTGTGGACCGTGCAGAGGATCTGGCAGAAGCGGCCGCATTGCTGCAATGTTCAGGTCACGATGGTCTTGCTCAGTTGCTGGTTCTGCTAGAGGGGCACGAGGCGGCCTTTGCACATCTGCCTGCCACTGTCCAGATTGACTTGGTTGGCCGTTCCACAGACCAGCTGAGGGTCAGCCATCTGCGCCCGCATATTGAAGGCGTTGCTGTAATTGACTGGTTGTTGGCAAATCCGCAGACGGGTGCAGTATTTATCGAAAAAACAGATGATAAGATGTTGCTATTCGGACTTTTGGTCTGTGCTATTCAGCGCTTTGGCGGAGTGTTTATACTCCAGGCTTCGCATAAAGCTGAACCTGTTACTATAATGGATGCCTCTCAGCTAAAAGACGGCTTGCCAGAGACTGAGGGTTGGACGCTCAGCTATCAATCTGGTCAAGTTGCTTCTTCAGCTGTGCTTTATCATCATACTGACACTGACCTTTCCATCTGGGAGGCACTAGAGGCGCGGGCGAATCTGACCTATGTTCCGGCGACAGAAACCTCGCGGCAGAAAGGGGCAGGGGCAGGGCTAGTTGATAATGACTGAAAAAGCTAGCTAAGATAGACTAGAAGACCACCATCTCTATCTTCAGACAGACAACCATGGCCTGCAGGAAGCAGTGGAATTAAACAAGTATAAGGAGACCGTGATTATGGCATCACCGAAAACGACGGCCGTTAGCTTAGCTGAAATTGAAACACTTGCTCTGACTGTGTTTCGCGCACAAGGCTGTGATGAGGGTAATACTGCCGCACTTGCCCGGACTGTCACCGCAGCTGAACGTGACGGGTCAGTCTCGCACGGCCTGTTCCGGGTGCCTGGTTATGTCGCTTCGCTTCGGTCAGGCAAGGTCAATGGGTCAGCAAAACCAAAAATCAATCATGATTTAGCGTCGGTAATTTCTGTAGATGGTGATATGGGTTATGCCCCTCTTGCGCTTGAAACAGGCTTGCCTGTGCTGGCAGATGCGGCGCTTGAAAACGGAATTGCGGTGATGCGGGTAGTGAATAATTTTCACTTTGCCGCCTTGTGGCCCGAGACAGAATATCTGGCTGAACGAGGGTTGATGGGCCTGGCCTGTACAGCCTTTAAACCAACGGTTGCGCCTGCCGGGGCAACACAGGCCTTTTTTGGCAACAACCCGCTGTCCTTTGCCTGGCCGCGTCCNGGCCAAACTCCACTTGTATTTGATATGGCCACATCCACCCTTGCCAAAGGTGATGTGCAGATTGCCGCACGTGATGGCCATGATGTACCGGANGGAACAGGTCTTGGNCCTGATGGTNAGCCNACAAATGANCCAGCNGAAATCTTAAAGGGCGTTCTNTTGCCTTTTGGNGGCTATAAGGGATCCGCAATTGCGATGATGGTCGAGCTGCTCTGTGCCGGCATGACCGGAGANTATTTTTCGTTTGAGGCTGGCGTGCATGACAATAATGACGGCGGCCCGGCCAAAGGCGGCGAGCTGGTCATTGCTATCAGCCCGCAACTTGTTGCCGGTGAGGGATGGCAGGAGCATTGCGCAGGTTTCTTTGATGCAATCAGTNGGCTTGACGGGATAAGATTGCCTGGAGACAGGCGGCATAAAAACCGTCTGGATACGGGCCCACGCCATATAAACGCCGAACTGATTGACCGGATCAAGGATTTGTGTTGATGCTGACTCAAAAAAGTGTTTTTTTTCAATTTAACTAGAGATTATTTCAAAAAACTTATGTACACTCGACTGCTCGTGAATATGTATAAAGTGACAGGTTCAATTTCATATGCAGCTCAGACGTTGGCAACAGGAAATCATTGACGGATTTCCAGACATTTTAAATGCGCATCGCAGGTTCATCGTCAAAGCTCCAACTGGGGCAGGCAAAACTGTTCTAGCCAGTGAAATCATCAAGCAGTTTTACGCCGGTGAAAAGGTGATTGTTTTATGTCACCGGCTGGTCCTACTGGAACAGCTGGAGCGTGCGCTGACTCGTGAACATCGAGTGCGCAAATTGGATTTGAATCATACAGAAAAAGCATTCCTTGATTATGATGTGCTTTTATCAACTAGCACCCGCGCGCGTGAAATTCTTGATGAAGCTGTTGAACAGGCAAAGCTGATTATTATCGATGAAGCTCACAGGGTATCCCCGAACGGGACTGGTTATAAACGTATTTTGGAAAGTTTTATAGAACGCGGACGTGATGACGCCCATCTTCTGGGTCTGACAGCATCACCTGAACGCAGGACAGCTGATCAGAAAGATCAGCTTAGCTTGGCCTTTGATGCGATTATCGACGGCGCCGATATGGATAAGCTTTTTGATGAAGGCATACTTGTGCGTCCGCGTTACCGACCTCATTTCGTTCATGACCTGGAATTAGGAAATATTGATATTAGTTCAGGTGATTTTCCAGTCGCCAAACTTGCCCCTGCAATAATTAAATCCTCTATGATCAGCCATGCCTGCATGATCTATTGTGAAGAGCGCGAAAAGGTAAAACCTGTCCCAATCTCTGCTTGGTTCTGTCCTGATGTAACTGTCGCGGAAACTACGGTTGAAGCGATTGCAGAGCTCGGTCTGTCTGTCTGTCTGATTACAGCAAATACGCCGATTAAAGAACGTATGCAGATTCTGGCCAGCCATGCCAGAGGGGAAATAGAGGCGGTTGTCTCGGTTGGCGTACTTGCTGAAGGGTGGGATAACCCGAATTGTAACATTATTGTCCATATGCGCCCAACCTTGTCCAAGGTGTTGTGGGGCCAGTCTGTAGGGCGCGGTTTGCGGGCAGCTGAGAACAAGGAAACTTGTGTGGTGATAGATGTCAGTTCAAACTGGTCAACTTTTGGTCCGGTTGAAAAACTGAGATGGAGCCTGTGGTCGCACAGAGGTTCTTACCTAAAATATAAAAACAGATTTCAGTGGATATCTCAGCAACCTGTTGACGAACAGAAAAGCTACTTTTTATGTGATAATAAGCTAGATTCGGACCTGCGCTGTTCACACATTTACCTGAAAGATAAATTTTCTGACTCTGGTTGTCCTGTTTGTGGATCATACAGCGCGATAGACATTCACAAAGAACAGCGGATGGAGGATTCGGTAAATGATATTGGATTGCATCGCTTGTTCTTTGAGCGGATCCCCGCCATTTATGAAGAGATGAACAGAGATATTTGGCGCACGCTTGGCCGTACCGCCTGGACTGGGGCAGAGCGTGACGAGTTGATTTTCCTTGCTTTTTGCAAGGCGTTCAGCTTGGTCAGTGGTCAGCCGTCAAAATCTGATTCTGAATTCTGGCAGTTTGCGCTTCAGGGTGAGGCAGCCATCCGCTACTTCCTTGTTGAAAATAAAATTCAGATTGTGAAAGGTGACGAGTTTGAACATGCAACTCTTGTTGACGGATTGATGCATGGCCGCCGGGTGCGTGCCTTGCAAGCAAATCATGGCATTTTGCTTTGTGGCGAACAATTCGATGAATACAGTGAAGAGGAAATCGAACGTAAATATCAACGGGCACTGCAGATCATTGAACGTCTTGCTGTGATGGGGTGCTCATCTCAGGACAATTTACCGTATTTTAAGGCAAAGGATGTTATCTAATCGATTGACATGTTCCGCAGCCTTATCTTTAGAGGTCAGCCTGAACAACTTCGCTCACACATAAGACAACTGGAACGGATCAACATGGCGAGGAAGATTTGCGTGACCGGCGCAACGGGGTATATTGCGCGACACATTATCCAGCAGGCACTGGATGCTGGCTATTCAGTGGCAGGCACGGCCCAATCAGCTGAAAAAGTATATAAGCTTGAAAAGGACATTAAAAATCCAAAATTCAGAGGCCATATTGCTGAGCTGTCNGCTAGCTGGGGCTGGCAAGCTGCCATGTCTGACTGCAAGGCGGTTATTCATTGTGCCTCACCTTTTCCGTTAAGTGAGCCGGAACACCCCGATGATGTGATTGAGCCTGCGATAAAAGGGGTAGAACATGTTCTGAAAGCTGCCAACAATTCAGGTGTCGAACGGGTGGTGATGACGTCATCCTGCGCCGCCATAGGTTATGGACATATTGAAAACAACCGCTATCTTACCGCTGTTGACTGGTCTGACCTGTCATCATCTGTAAGCAGTTATGTTCGCTCTAAAACATTGGCTGAAAGACAGGCCTGGGCACTAACAAAAAAATATTCGGAACTTGAACTGGTCACAATAAATCCTAGCCTTGTTTTAGGGCCACGGCTGGCGAAGCAGTCTTCAGCTAGTATTGAACTTGTGCAGATGGTCATGGCCGGGAAATATCCGTTTGTCCCCAAACTCAGCTTGTCTCCCGTTGATGTACGTGATGTGGCGGCGGCCCATATCTCTGCGCTTAAAGGCAAGCGGCCTGTTGGAAAACGATTTATTNTGGCGGGTGATTCTGTTTGGATGTCAGATATANCANCCTTGTTAAAGGNTCACTCGAAGAAAGCCTCGTCACGTGAAATGCCGGACCTGATGACAAAGGTGGTTGCAGCATTTGATCCTAATGTGAAGAGTGTGCTTTCAGAGTTAGGGCTGATGCGTTATTACGATACTCAGCCTTCGCGAAAAATTCTTAAGTTTTCACCTCGGCCTTTGTCAACTACGCTTGATGATATGGTCGACTCACTGAAGAAATTTTGAGGAAAAGTTGGGGTCCGGGCTAAAGAAGAAGGAAGATGTCAGATGAGTTCAGCAAGCAAGCCAGTTAAAATTGCGCCATCAGT
>PADU01000034.1 GCA_002700485.1 SAR116 cluster bacterium
GATCTTTCCATGCTGAATCTTTGCGGCTGACAGACAGNGTGGCCGAGATTATGGCAGTACCCGCAGGCGGTAACGGGGCAAGATTGCTGTCAACAATTCTCTATGCCGGATTTGATGCGGAGCAGATGGCAGGTCTGCTTAACTCTGTTGTTGAAACCTGTTCATCCAAATGCGAGATGTCCTGTTGGAATGGCAGGCTGGTTATCAGGTTGATGAGCCCGCACCCCCGTTTTGCACGTGCAGATATTAAAGAGTTGCTCTGCGCCCTCAGCGGGCANCCCCTGCCGCGTGTTTGGCAAGTCTGAAAGATAAGGAGACGGAAGTGAAACTAAGTCCGCGAGAAAAAGATAAATTGTTAGTGTCTATGGCTGCGATGGTGGCTCGTAACCGGCAGCAAAGAGGGGTTAAGCTTAATTATCCTGAGGCTGTTGCCCTGATTACAGATTTTGTTGTGGAAGGTGCACGTGATGGACGTTCAGTGGCTGATTTGATGGCGGCAGGCGCACAGGTCGTCAGACGTGACGATTGTATGGAAGGCATTGCTGATATGGTGCATGATGTTCAGGTTGAAGCCACTTTTCCTGACGGTACGAAGCTTGTCACAGTACATCACCCGATACGCTGAATTAAGGAGACCAAAAAATGATCCCTGGTGAAATTCTGACAAAAACCGATGATGTTGTGCTTAATGCTGATAAAGACCCCATACGCCTGACAGTTGCCAACACAGGTGACCGGCCGGTTCAGGTTGGCAGCCACTACCACTTCCATGAGACCAACACAGCGCTTCAGTTTGATCGGGAGGCAGCCAGAGGTATGCGCTTAGATATCGCTGCAGGTACAGCCGTGCGTTTTGAGCCTGGCCAAGAACGCGAGGTCCAACTAATCCCCTATGGCGGGGAGCGCATCGTTCACGGCTTTAACCAGAAAATTATGGGAGTGTTATAATGCCGGTGTCCTTATCTAGAAAAATTTATGCTGACATGTACGGTCCGACCACGGGGGACAAGGTACGACTGGCTGATACAGAGCTGTTTATTGAAGTTGAAAATGATCTGACCTGTTATGGTGATGAGGTAAAGTTCGGTGGCGGCAAAGTGATAAGAGACGGTATGGGACAATCTCAAGTCTCACGCGATGGCGGTGCAGTGGATACCGTTATCACCAATGCGTTGATTGTTGATGTCACTGGCATTTATAAAGCGGATGTGGGTCTGAAAGACGGTTTTATTCATTCGATCGGCAAAGCGGGCAACCCGGATACGCAAGATGGCGTGAACATCGTCATTGGCCCGTCAACCGAAGCAATTGCAGGAGAAGGCCATATTCTGACCGCTGGCGGTTTTGACAGCCATATCCATTTCATCTGTCCGCAACAGATTGATGATGCTTTACACTCCGGCTTGACCACGATGCTGGGTGGCGGCACCGGCCCAGCCCACGGCACATTGGCAACTACTTGTACGCCTGGGCCCTGGCATATCACCCGCATGCTGCAGTCTGCTGATAGCTTCGCCATGAATCTTGCTTTTGCAGGTAAAGGGAATGCGGCCCTGCCTGAGGCCTTAGAAGAACAGATTACGGCTGGGGCATCTGCACTTAAATTGCATGAGGATTGGGGCACAACGCCAGCAGCAATTGATAATTGTCTCAGCGTGGCGGATGCGATGGATGTTCAAGTGATGATTCATACCGATACGCTGAATGAAAGCGGCTTTGTGGAAAACACCGTTGCGGCTATGAAGGGCCGAACAATCCACGCCTTTCACACCGAGGGGGCTGGCGGTGGCCATGCCCCTGACATCATCAAGGTATGCGGTGAAAGCCATGTGATTCCTTCCTCCACCAACCCAACCCGCCCTTACACAATCAACACGCTTGAAGAGCATCTAGATATGTTGATGGTTTGTCATCATCTTGACAGATCTATCCCGGAGGATGTGGCCTTTGCTGAAAGCCGAATCCGAAAAGAGACAATTGCTGCTGAAGATATTCTTCATGATATGGGCGCGTTCTCAATTATCGCGTCTGACAGTCAGGCCATGGGCCGTGTTGGCGAAGTTATCACACGAACTTGGCAGACCGCACACAAAATGAAAGTTCAACGTGGCCGTCTGGCTAATGAGACAGGTGAAAATGACAATCTTCGCGTTAAGCGCTATATCGCAAAATATACAATTAATCCGGCGATTTGCCATGGTCTGTCTGCACATATTGGCAGCATTGAGATAGGTAAGCGGGCCGACCTGGTATTATGGAGTCCAGCATTTTTTGGTGTCAAGCCAGAGATGGTGATACTTGGTGGCAGTATTGCTGTGGCGCAGATGGGAGACCCCAATGCGTCTATTCCAACCCCGCAACCTGTTTACACGAGGCCGATGTTTGCCTCCTATGGCCGGTCCGTTGAACATTCAGCTGTTTGTTTTGTTAGCCAGGCAGCACAGGATAAAAAACTTGCCGCAGATCTTGGTCTGGCGAAACAGACACAGGCTGTTCAGAACACGCGGAACATTTCAAAAGCAGATATGGTGTTTAATAATCATCAGCCTGAGATTGAGGTACACCCCGAGACATATGAGGTGCGCGCAGATGGCGAATTGCTGACATGTGAACCCGCAACAGAATTGCCAATGGCCCAACGTTATTTTTTGTTTTAGCCGGGATTGGGAGAGGAGAGGTCCATGCATATCGCCCAAGAAATCATAAAAAATATTGACACCAGAACCCCTGATGATGTCATCACGCTGGATTATGAAGGGCGATTTCTGCGCCGCAAACGCCTCATGACTGACTCAGGCGAAGCGTTTCTGGTCGAATTGCCCGAAACAATATCATTGTCAGCAACAGACGGGTTTGTCCTAGAGGATGGGCGCATCATTGCTATCCAGCCAAAACCAGAATCTTTGTTGAAAGTTACGCACAACCATTTGCCGCGTATCGCCTGGCATATCGGAAACAGGCATACCCCCTGTCAGATTGAACAGGATTATCTTTTGATTCAAAAGGACCATGTGCTTGAAGACATGTTGCGCCTGCTGGGGGCAGATATCGAAAAGCTGGAGGCTCCTTTCACACCTGAAGGCGGGGCGTATGGGCATGGTCGAACGCATAGTCATGATCACGAGCATTCCCATGCACACGCCCATGATTATAAAGATGACCATCATCACGAACATTAATGATAGAGGCTTCAGCCGTGTCGGATAAGAAACGTGATATAATGATTTTGCAATCTTGGTTTTCCCCGGCCTTTCCGATTGGGGCTTTCAGTTATTCGCATGGTTTGGAAACAGCAATTCAGGACGGGCTGATTACAGATGAGGTAAGCCTACAAAGTTGGATCTCAACTTTGCTGTCATATGGTTCAGGCCGTAACGACGGGATATTTATCAAAGAGACTTATAAAGGTGAGGAAGGTACTAACGCGCTTTGCCTTGCTCTTTGTACAAGTAAAGAAAGATGGCAGGAAACAGTTGAACTCGGCCAGGCCTTTGGTCGGGTTGTAAATTCGAGTTACCAGACAGACTTGCCGGACATGTTGGCCTATCCAGTGGCAGTTGGTCTAGCTGCTCGAGCTATGGAGCTTGACTTGACCTTGACCTTGCAGAGTTACCTGCAGGCTTTTGCGGCGAACCTCATCTCTGTTGGGGTGCGCGCTATTCCGATAGGTCAGCAAGCCGGTCAACACTGTCTTGTTCGACTCTATCCCGTAATTGAAGAAGTCATATCGCAAGTGGCTNAAGCCTCACTCGACCAGGTGGGTAGCGCGGCCTTGCTATCNGATATAATCGCNATCAAACATGAACATTCAATCCCAAGGATATACAGAACNTGACGAAAGAGAGATTAAAGTATGGCCCTTTGCGGGTTGGCATTGGTGGGCCTGTTGGGGCAGGGAAAACTAGCATGACAGAAGCGTTATGCCAGGCGATGGGTGATGATGTTTCCATGGCTGTTATTACCAATGACATCTACACATCTGAGGATGCAGATTATCTTGTCCGCGCTCAGGCCCTATCCTCAGACCGCATTCGCGGGGTGGAAACAGGCGGATGTCCGCATACCGCTATCCGAGAAGATGCTTCTGTAAACCTAGCAGCGATTGAAGATCTTAAAAAGCAATTTCCAAACTTAGAACTGATCCTGCTTGAATCTGGGGGAGATAATCTGGCCGCTACCTTCAGCCCGGAACTCGTAGATTTGACCATCTATGTAATTGATGTCTGCATGGGNGCAGATATTCCGCGTAAGAAAGGCCCTGCTCTGATGAAGTCNGATATGCTCGTGGTNAATAAAATAGAGCTGGCTGACCATGTTGAAGTNGATCTGGAACAGATGCANGCCGACACAAAGCAGAACAGAGGCGGTTTACCATTTATTTTCGGGTCTATGCGCAAAGGCGTGGGCATACCCGAACTAGTTGAGTTTCTAAAAATAGAAGGTGGTCTTTGCTGATTAGAAGCCGTTAGGCTAATTCCACTAAGGAGAAAAAATGAAAAGTTTTGTTTAAGTTGTTGCGATAATGTTCATGCCATTTACGGCGAACGCTCATCAAAGCAAGAATGAGCAGACCAAATGCCATAAGAATGCAGAAGGCGTTTTGCACTGTCATGTCTCTGGAAGTTTTTGTTGTATACCTTTGACGCTCTCTGAAAACTCCTAAGGGTCAAGGTTAAAGAGCCGCGAACTGCGCAACTGCGGCCGCGCTAGTCAGTTGATAGTCTAATCTTAATGGCTAAATTTCATCAGAGATTTCCTATCGATCCCTGCTTTGTGCGTCTAAAAAATTAAGACAGAAAATTTTATCACCTGATGGATGCTGCAGTTACGCATTACCTAAGACGGAAGCTTGGAAAAATAATCCTCACAGCTGCCCTCACGGTTCACATCTGCTGTACAGCAATGCAGGCCGCCACCAAAGGCATAGGCATCACGCAATTCTACCTCAACAACCTCCATGCCTAGCTTGTCCATCTGTTCGGCTTGATAAACCTCAGACTTTTCAACACAAACCGTCTTTGTATCAAGCACCAGCACATTCATGCTGAGCCAGACAGATGAATAACAAAGGGGCGGCGGGCTATTGTGGGCTGGCTGAGCCGCATCTAGAATTTCCCACCCATTCTCCTGAAACATTTTGCGTTGTTCATCCGGCAGTCGACGTTGCGGATTATTCAAAATCAAACCAGGGCGCAATGGCGTAAAGGTCGCGTCAATATGAATAGGATAGGGATCACCGGGAAAATTAACCGCATGAACACGATGTTCAGGAAAATGTCGCCTGATCCATTCNATGCCTTTCAGATTTGTTGTGAAGCCATGTTGGACAACAAGGTCTTTGCCAAACCTCAACACATCAGCAGCGTCAAATAGCGGTTCTTCCTCAGTTGTGACAAAATGTTTCTGCGCTGTCCATTCNAGGCGTTTTTCAACGCCAATTTTNTCGGATAGATAGTCATCATGATAATCCGCGTCAGTTAAGCGCGGTTTTGGTGCCGATTCATGTCTGAAATTGGGGTCTTCTTCCCAGTAACGCTGCATTAGAGGACGGTAACAGAGATATTCAAACCANCGGCACCGATAAGACATTGTCGCTTCTAGGATTTCACTGCCGACTGTCAGTAGAACATCGCGGGGCGGCATGCAGCCAAACTGACTGGCAGTATGAAAATCAGGTGTGGTNACAGGCTCAGAAAAATCCAATGGTGTTGGCCGGTCTACTGTAATGCCACGTTTTTCGAGTTGAGATACAAAATTATCAAGTAGCTCATTTGCGCGCGCGATCGTCTCGTCTGGTCGGCGCCCCCACTGGCCTCGCATATCACTGTCTTCAGGAACCTTTGCTTCCAAGGCGGGCTCTTCTGGTGGGATGTGGCAATCATCAGCCCGGCCGACAATCACATGTTTAAGAGGGTCCCATTCATTCCAGCTATTAACAACCGTTTTCATCCACGCTCTCCCAATGATTCAGGGCTCTAGTTGCCTCAAAACTGGACAGGATGCAAGCGTTTTTAGTCAGCTGAAAACAAGTTGGGTGTCAAGAAAAAAACCTTACTATCAAAGAAGGTTAAATTAGCAATTCATTTGTCATAAACCCACATCATGAAGCAAGGTTCCTGCTTCTGGGCTACGGGCTTTAAGGCCAGCTTTTTTCAGCATATGCCACCCCAGAACAAGATTTGACGACCATACAGGACAGCTGCACTGTTTCTCAATTTCTGTAATGATATCCAAGGTCTGCAGATTGGTACAAGAAATAAAGATAGCGTCACACCCGCCCCGCTGGAACAGGACTGTTGCCGCAGCTAATACAGAGTTAGCAGAGATATGCGCAACCGCAGTTTCTTTCTCTTCATTGAAGCTGCCAAATTGTGGTGTTTCGACCCCTGCTCGGCGGAGGCGTTGGCGCAGCGTTTCTGATACATCCTCAACATAGGGGGATAGAATAGCGAGGCGCCTCACACCGTTTTCTTGACAGGCAGAAATCAGTGCTGTGAGCGGTTCAGTGACAGCGGCTGTATGGCAGCCAGCTTTTATTTGATCAGAGACTGCCTCTGCCCCAATGACAGCTGCGCCCGATGTGCAGCCATATCCAACAACTTTATAGTTAAGCTTTGGGGGGAGAAGTGTCGCCGTGTTTTTAAGTGAGGACGCCATTTCAGCAAGGCTGTTTGTTGAGACCTGTTGTGCACTTGGGATACGCGCAGTATAAAGCGCAACGCCGTCTTCCGGAAAAATTCTGCGTAACTCATATTCTAGTGTTTCATCCGACTGCAAAACAATCAGACCCATTTGGGCGTTGTAACCTACAGGACGGCCGTTTTCATAAGGAAATACAGACATGTTCAGATCTCGCACAGATTGCGCAGTGCGAGTAGTGAAAGCGGCAGGGCACAATCATTGATGGCTAATACAGGTCTTAATGCGCTGTTTTTATCGTCAGAAGCAGTTGCCCGTAACAGCCTGTCCTGAAATTTGCTGACCGGAAAGCCTCGCATGACATCACGCCTCTTCACTAAGAATCACAAGAATGCGGGCATCCGATGGTAAATCCACTTTGCCTAGCAATGCCGCTGCAAGACCTGCACCGCCTGAAGGTGTCGTAGCCAGGCCAAGATCAGCTAAATCAGGCATCACATCTTCAACTTCGTTATCAGAGAGTAGAACAAAGCGGTCAGCATCACGTGCCAAGCCATTCAGTGCAATCATTGATGCTTCCTTACAGTCAAGGCGCCCCATCGAGGAAACTGGACCTGTTGCGCTTACAACGCGTCCAGCTTGAATTGCGTCATGAAGAGCTGGTGCCGCCTCTGGCTCAACCACAGTGATATTTGGAGCATCAACCCAGGTTGATCTGAAATAAGCTGCACAGGCAGCTGCCAGGCCTCCAACTCCGGCTTGCAGGAAAATATGAGTTGGGGCTGACGTCATCTGCTTTACTATCTCAGCAGCCATTACTAGATAGCCTTCCATCAGCCGACGCGGCAACTCTGTGTAACCTGGCCAGGAACTGTCTGAAAGAAGAACCCAGCTATTAACAGTGGCTGCTTTTGCCGCTGCAGTCATTGACGCCTCATAATCATTACCTTTGCGGCAGACCTTTGCCCCCTGCAGCCGCAGTTTTTCAGCAAACGTTTCAGGAACAGTGTGAGACAGATAGACAACGGATTTGGCGCCAAAAGTTTTTGCGCCTGCGGCAACAGATAATCCATGATTTCCTGCACTCGCAGTTATGAATGTTGTGTTTGCTAAACTTTGTTGCTGTGCCAAATGAGCAATCACATAAGCTGCGCCTAATGCTTTGAAACTGCCGAGACCCATCCGGCCCCGCTCATCCTTAATAAAGAGCTCACCTTTAATTGGCTCAATTTGTCTGTGATGAAGAGGAGTTTTTTTATAAACTGGGCATGATGCCAGCAGCTGAAGCGGGCGTTCAGCATCAACACTGGGAAAGGGGGCATCAGGACATAAAACGCTGTCGTTATAGTGGCGAAATGGATTATTTAAATTCATTGTTAATCTCTGCACAGACAGAATGACGCTATGTCTTTAATCTTTACACTTCAGCTTAATGCTAACATTAATTTAATGTGTTAATATAAAAACTTTGATGAGCAGATGAAACAATGTCAGGAATTAGCATNACCCCCCCCAATAGATGCANCGGCCCGCCGTNCGGTAAAGCCCGTTATCTGTTATCCTAATAAGACACTGCCTACAGTGCCCTTGGCACTTTACCNGTCTGTACNGCAGAGTGCANAAAAAATTGATGAATGTCTTGTGNCTGCTCGTTCCGCCGCTTGTTTTGTTGTTCCAGAGGGACATTTTTTTCGNATCACCTCCATTGAGGGGCCGCAGGTTGGGGACCTTAATCTTTGGAACAGTGATAATCTGAATGAGCGGTTTTATTCAGGAAAGACAAGGGCTCTGCATGGCTCACATATAACAGTGGGTGAGCGGATGTGGTCTGGCTTTCCAGCTTTGCGTCCAATGGCAACTATTACGGATGACAGTTTGAGCTGGTATGGGATAGACGAATATGGAGGCTCAGTGCATGATGTTATTGGCACTAGATGTGATCCTTATACGAATAATCTGTTGTCTGGGGGGCAGTATCATCGTTGCTGCCATTCAAATTTNACGCGTGCTTTTTCAGACTTTATGGGAATCGAACTTTCAGACGCTGAACACCACATACATGATGTTTTGAATGTGTTTATGTGCACAGGTTTCACCCGGGATACAGGGAAGTGTTTTATGAAAGCAAGCCCTGTAAGGCCAGGGGACTATCTTGAATTTTTTGCCGAAATTAATCTTTTTGGTGCGCTTTCAGCCTGCCCGGGTGGTGATTGTTCTTCAGAACATTCAAATGATTCCGCTAGCTGCTATCCGCTGTTAGTAGAGGTATTTGCGCCTCAGGCAGGCTTATTGGATGAGTGAGACAAAACCTTCAGTTAATGCGTATGATCAAACGCATGGCGCTGACTAAACCAATCTAGCGAGCGTGATCAGACTGCAGTTGTCAAGATGGGGACATGCCACGCAGTCGTTCTGAACGGCGGCGCAGGACTTCCAATGTCGCCAGAAGGGCGATAGACAGTGCAACAAGAATTGTGGCCACGGCCAAAATTGTGGGACTGATCTGTTCTCGCAAGCCAAGAAACATCTGCCAGGGCAGTGTCTTTTGGCTGGCTGAACCGATAAACATCACAACTACAACCTCATCAAAAGAGGTAATGAAAGCGAATAATCCACCTGAAATCACACCTGGAAGGATAAGGGGCATCTGAATGCGGAAGAAGGTGACCACAGGCCCGGCCCCCANACTGGCGGCGGCTTGTGTTAATGATCGGTCAAAGCCCACTAGTGTAGCTGTGACTGTGATAATCACGAAGGGAATCCCCAGGACGGCGTGTGCCAGAATAACCTTGATATAACCGACCAAGTCCTTGCTTAGCCCTAGTTGATTTTCAAGGATATTTCCCATTGTTGCATAGAAGAAAAACATGCCGGTCGCAGAAATAATTAAAGGCACAATCATTGGCGATATCAGAATTGCCATAATTACCCGTTTCGCTGGGATATGGGACTGGCTGAGGCCGATTGCTGCCAATGTCCCCAATGACACAGATATAATGGTTGCCAGAGGCGCAATGATAAGCGAATTCCAGAATGATCTCATCCACTCGCCATTGGAATCATGCCGGATGCCCAGAAAATCTGCGTAATGTTTCAATGAATAACCGTCAGGATCAAGCGCAAGCATTTTTTCGGTGAATGTGAAAAAGTCCTGCGCATTGAAAGATAATGGCATCACAACAATGATGGGTGAAATCAGAAAGACAAATATCGCCCCACAGATCACTCTGAAACTGTAATGCCAAAGAACTTGAGATGGCGTCAGATAAGGAAGTAATTTTGCTCGGTAGCGCCCTTCGTAAAGCCAGAAGATAAACCACCCTGTAAAAGCTCCGATTAGAACGCCAAGCAAACTGAGAGCTATGTTGCCTAGCATAAATCCGACAACCAGAAATACNACACTGATTAACCAGCGAATCATCGTCTCTGCCAGAGGTGCTTTTACCGCAACGGCGGCAAAGCCCGCAAAAGTGGTTAAGCCCAATAAGGAGCCTGTTCCACCTGCGCCATTAGCTGAACCTACCAACAGACCAACAAGGGCGCCTACAAGCGCAACAATTGGCAGAACGAAGGATAAGGGCTTGCGTGAGATTGGTGCTAATANAGACATCCAGCTNACCCCAGCTTCACATTATCAATGCCAACGATCTTGTCATAAGCCCAATAAANAACAAGAACTACGGCCAGAAGAATGGCCCCNAGTGCAGCTGCCAGCCCCCAGTTNAGCGAGCTTGAAATGTGATAGGCGATCCGGTTGGAAATAAATANTCCTTCAGTACCGCCGACAATTTCGGGGGTGATGTAATATCCAATCGCAAGAATAAATACTAGAATTGATCCTGCTCCAATGCCGGGAACAGATTGTGGGAAATAAACACGCCAGAATGCGGTCCAATTGGTTGCCCCCAGTGACTTGGCCGCCCTAAGGTAGCTAGTTGGAATGGTCTGCATAACAGAATACATAGGCAAAATCATGAAAGGCAGAAGAATATGTGTCATCGCAACAATTGTTCCGAACTGATTGTTAATTATTTCAAGCCGATTATCTGATGCAACGAGGCCCAGCCAGACGAGCACTTCATTAATTACACCTTGCTGTTGCAACATCACTTTCCAAGCTGATGTTCGGACCAATAATGACGTCCAGAAAGGCAGCAAAACCAGTATCATTAGCAGANTGGAANTACGCATGGGCAGATTAGCCAAAAGCCAGGCCACAGGGTAGCCAAGCAAAATGCAACTGATCGTAATGATAAGTGACATCTGGACAGTGCGTTGAAATAAAATCAGAAGGATTTTTTTGCTTTCAGGTTGAGCAGCGGGGCCATCAACTGTTTTGCGCATATCAACAGCGTTCAAAAAATATCCACTGGTATAGCGCGGTGAATGCAGCTTTATGGTCTCCCAGACTACGGGATCTGCCCAATTTTCATTCACACCTGTCATGAGTTCTACATAATTCAGACGTGGCTTTGTCCTAAAATGGGCTGCTGTTTCTTTCACAAGGGTTGCAAGCGGGCCTTTTAGCTTTTCAATAGCCGCTTCATTCTTTTTGTTTTGTAAATCATCTGCAAGGGCGACATACAGTGACTCAGTGACTTTCCCTTTCCTAAAATTTTTGTTTTTCTCAAGGAATGTAAATAAAGCCCAATAACCATACTCACGGGCTGTCAACGGTAACGCTACTACTTTGTCCTCCGCCAATTCAAAATCGGCGGGCTTCTTATAATTCTTATCTTTTAATCTGTTTAACCGATTTANTTGCTTTTCCAGCAGATTTTGTCCCTTGGACTGCCCATGCCCATTGAAAATAGCAAAGAAAGTTTCAGCTTTTCTCCAGCGTGGGTCAAAGTCAGTGAATTCTTTTGCCAGTGTCTTGCCGGGTTTAACTATCGCCCGCCCACTTTGTCTAAAGGTGGATGCTATGCCGGTTTGCTCATAGTTAAGGCGAGTGCCCAGCTTAGTGTGTTCTTTCGCTTTTGCTGCTGCAAAAAAATCGAAAAAAGCAGCCTTGAAAACAGCCTCACCCTGCGGTTTTTCACTTTCAGCTGTCCAGTCATTAAGCGCATTAACAGTGTAGGGCATTACATTTGAAACAATGTCGTTTTGCACTGACCTGAAGAGCATATTACCGATAGGTAACACGAAGGTTANTAAAACAAAAACTAGCAAAGGGGTAACCAGTAACAGGGCGCGCATCTTTTGCCGGCGCAATGCTCGCGACAAAGATTGCTTAAGTGGCCTGCCATCAGCAGCAAGCAAGGGCTGATTGCTGGATTTTGTGTTCATTTAAATCACTTAAATACAGATAGATAATAGAGAAAAGGGGGCTACCCCTTTCCTCATCAAGATCATTGTTTTACTTTGCCAACCATGCCTGCCATTTTGCATCGATGTCATCACGATAATCAGCCCAGAAGGCATAATTATAGAGGAATGTATTCTTCGCATTGTTCGGGTCAGTTGGCATATGGGGAGCCATATCAATGCCCAGCTCAGCATGCTTACCTACTAGCGGAGCGGATGAAGCTCGTGCAGGACCGTAAGAGATGTACTTTGCCTGGTCAGCAAGACGCTGTGTGTCTGTGGCAAAGAAAACATAATCTAACGCCCGTTNTTGGCGCTCTTCACTCAGACCAGCTGGGATAATCCAGCCGTCAAGGTCAAATACCTGTGCATCCCAAAGCATGCCTATAGGCTGTTTTTGCTCTTCAATTGCACTGAATAAACGACCATTGTATGTGGAACCCATGACAATTTCCCCATCAGCAAGAAGCTGCGGTGTATCTGCACCTGCGCTCCACCAAATCACGCTGTCTTTTATGGTATCCAATTTTGCTAGTGCACGGTCCTGACCAGCGGCTGTGCCTAACACATCGTAAACGTCACCTTTTGCTACACCGTCGCATAACAAGGCCCACTCCATGTTATTTATTGGCCGCTTTTCAAGTGAGCGTTTTCCTGGATATTTTGCTAAATCGAAAACGTCGCAAATATTGTCAGGAGCACTAGAGCCCACCATATCCGTGCGGTATCCAACAGTTGTGGAATACACAATTTGTGGGATGAAACAATCAGATACAATTAAGTCGCCGAAATCTTTTGATGCCGGTGTACCATCAGGCGCCGCGGCTAGTTGTGTGTCAGGATCAATTTCTATAGCCAATCCTTCATCACACAATCTCATAGCATCTGCAGCAACAACATCAACAACATCCCATGTGACGTTTTCTGCTTCGTTCATCGCCCTAAGTTTAGCAACAGCTTCAGCAGAGCTATCATCATTAATGATTGTTACGCCAGTATTTGCGCTGTATGGCTCGTGATAAGCTTTCAATTGTGATTTAGAATATGCTCCACCCCAAGAAACAATAGTCATTTCATCTGACATTTTTGGGGCAGAATTCTGTTGGTAAAACCAATATCCACCTGCGGCAACAACTACCGCTGCGGCTATCAATACTCCTTTATTCATGCTTTTCTCCCTTCCCGTTATTCACAACTGGCCTGTTCACGGGAAAAAAATTACAGACCAATAATTTCATACTCGGCTCACCCGAATACGAAGTTCTTATGCGTCAAGTGCGCGGCAATCTTCTGGCAGCCATCCAATTTCAATTTTCTGTCCAGCCGTCAGTCTTTGCTGGTCAGGTGCATTGCGCGTTTTAATAATAAAATCGTCGTTTCCAGCTACTCGAAGGCGGGTGCGGAAAATGTCACCCATGTAAATGAACTCAAGAACTTCTGCTGTAAGCGTGTGTGCCTGTTTATTTATTCTTTTTTTNTTATATTCCACCCTTTCAGGGCGGATAGATACCTTCGTTCGAACGCCAACACTTTCCACATTTACTGGCTTGCAGTTAATCAGACTACCATCATCTAACTGAACAACAGCCATATTATTACTCAAATTTTTGACCTCACCATCAAGGGTATTATTCTCGCCGATGAACTGGGCAACAAAACTGTTTTCTGGCTCTTCATATAAACTGTCCGGGCTTGCTAGTTGTTGAATTTGGCCATCATTAAAAACAGCAACACGATCCGACATAGTCAGAGCTTCGGTTTGATCATGGGTNACGTAGACAACCGTGATACCGAGCGCATGAGCCAAATTAGTAATTTCGAATTGCATTTTTTCGCGCAGCTGCTTATCAAGAGCCCCCAATGGTTCATCCATAAGCACAAGTTCAGGTTCAAATACGAGAGCGCGGGCAAGAGCGATGCGTTGCTGCTGGCCACCTGAGAGTTGTGAGGGGCGACGACCGGCAAAGTTGCCCATTTCAACCATATCTAATGCGCGTATAATTTTAGTTTCTCGCTCAGCTTTAGCTATTTTCCGCACTTCAAGCGGAAAAGCCAAATTTTCGGCCACCGTCATGTGAGGGAATAAAGCATAATTTTGGAAGACCATGCCAATTCCGCGCTGGTGAGGCGGAATATTATTGATAGATACTCCGTCAAGAAGTATGTCCCCATGGGTTGCGGTTTCAAAACCCGCAAGCATCATCAAACATGTTGTTTTACCTGAACCTGAGGGGCCAAGCATTGTAAGAAATTCACCTTTTGGTAATTCCAAATTCAAATCCTTGACGACAAGTGTTTCGCCATCATAGCTCTTTTGAACACGTTCAAACTTTACAAATGCGTTTTTCGATGACGTAGCCATATCCTGACCTTTTGCAAAATTAGCAGATTGCTAAACAGTCTCGAGTGAAACATAGATTGAGGAATTTTGGCAACCGTTTAACCCTCATTTTAGGGGTATTCTACTCGAATAAAAATTGTAAAGGTAACCAAAAATGAGAGATATTTTTTCAATCAAATGAGATGTTCAATTTGACTACATTGTACAAACTTTCAATAGCAATAATCAAATAGTATGGAAAATTTAATTTTTTGCATTTTGACGATTAAAGTATAACTGCTAGCTGAAAAATTTGCGCATTCAATTGGATGCGATAGGAATGGTGAGCAGATCCTTGCCAATCAACAGTTTTCCTGTGAAAGTGGTTCTGATTGCTTTCTCAAAGTCGTCGGCAGTCACGTTAAAACCAATCTCCGGTACAAAATGATTAACAACAAGGGTTTTGCAATTCGCGGCTGACGCAATCCTGCCAACATCTTCACAAGAGGTATGGCTGGCCTGAAAATGCGCCCATAATTTAGGTTTTGTCTCTTGCAGTAGAACGCAAATTTTTTGTGCCGCACCCAAATGTATGGCTTCATGCACAAGAATATCCGCATCTTTTGCAAACTCAGCTAAGGGAGGGAAGTAAGTAGTATCTGCACCAAAAACAATTTTAACAGATGCGGTTTCGAACTTTAGGGCAAAACAATCATCAATAGGTGGATGCTGTACCCGCAGGGCTTCAACTTTTAGCTTGTCATCTTCAAAAATGACGCCTTGATCATATTCTGCACAAGAAAAACATTCGCGAATATCGTGAAGCCCTTCATCAAGTATTCGTATATTTATATCAAACGATTGGCTTTCAATGAAATGCGTGATTAGCTTTTTGAGGCCTGATGGACCGAAGATGTTTATCTTGTGAGCTGGTGCGCCAACCCAGCTTGTATAAATTAAACCCCCAAGTTCAAGATTGTGGTCACTGTGGTGATGAGTAATAAAAATGCTTTCAAGCTGGTCATAAGTAAATCCAGCCTCAATAAATTGGCGAGTTACCCCCAGGCCGGCATCAATGACGTAAACATTGCCGTTTAGAACCAGTGCTTGGCTTGTGGGCCAAGACCCACCTTTGATAAGTCTTGGCCCACCTTTGGTGCCGAAAAGTACGAGTCTGTCATTCATGCTGGTGTCCTGTATCTTATGCACAACTGCATGATGATGAACCTCATCACATTAAGCTGGCAACATGCAATCTCAAACACACAAATGACAGAAAGCGGACAATGTTCTTTGTGTTTTTAATGTGGAAATACAGAAAGAATTGTCTTATCCATGCAAGCGGACAACAGAGCGCATATTAATATCAATTTTGTTAGCAAAAGATGTAAAGCCTGAATCTGTTGCGAGCTTACCGTAGGTAGCTTCTACTGCTGCAAGTGACGGATAGCTAACCCCCAGCATATAGCCGCCAGGGTTGGACCCTGTCATAATCCTGCCCAGACGCATTGTAAGTGCGCCACCATCTGCGAATATAGATGCTGTGTTCTGCACCTCTCCAGTAAATTCATCTTGCGACATACCCTTTGGAGCCATCGCACGGGTCAAAACCAGATATTTCGCTTCTGCTGAACCCTCCGTAAAGCTGATCGGCATGGCTTTCATCAAATTTCGCGCATAAATATCAACCTCAGCTTCATTAAGCATACTAGCATAAGCTTTTGATTGTGGCATCACATCAATAGCTTTTTCAAACCCGGCCAGGCTTTCATACATCTGCACAAACACAAGCGCACCTGGAACAAGGCCGGACATGGTCACGCCGAAACGGCACCGGACAGCCCCTGCTTTACTAATCAGATCAGCGGCAAATCCTGGCATATGAGACAGGGCCGTCTGACGGTTTTCCGGCGCACATCTCGCTGCGGTGATAATAATGTAATTAATCATATTGTCCTCTCTTTTTATTTTTTCATTCTGGTTGGGTTTATTGTTCGCTATGAGAACAACTCATTTCTTCCAGATTGATGTTTAAGTATTCCTGCCGATTCTCAACTCCATCCTATTGAAAAGAATATTACCATGCAGTAATAAAAACAAGCTCATACTTGACTGGCACTGACTAAAAACGCTATTTTGCCGCCAAGTTTTGACTAGTTCTGATTGCTAGGGTTATGATGGAGAAAACCAGTTTTAGGGGGGCTGGTTATGATGCAGGCAAAATTAGAGATTGGACCATGTCGGCCGGGTCGCCCTGAAAAATACACTGCGGACGAGGTTCTGAAAACAGCGCTAGGTCTATATTGGACAGAAGGTGTGTCCATGTTATCCGTTAATAATCTGGCTCGCCGTATGGGTATTCCTAAACCCAGTTTATACAGGCATTTCCCATCTGAGGATGCACTTCANGCNTCTGTTTTGCTGTCCTATGAGGAGACAGTGCTGGCCAACCTTAATGGCATTATGCGCAAGCCCGCGCCGTTTTCACGGCAACTGGATGAGCTTATAGACGCGTTGATAGTAGGCATAAAGGGACATAGACGAGGTTGCCTTTTGTTTCAAATGCGCGATTTGAGCGAGGATCTGGGCCCGCTAGCTCAGGATGCCATTAATGGTGTTTTTTCGCGGTTCTGCGCAGAAGTCAAAAAATGGCTGGAAACTACAGCACACCGAGGTGACGTAATTTTAAAAACGGATAGTATGACGACTACATATCTGTTTCTTGGATTGATCACCCTTATTCGAAATGGTTTCCGTGATGGCCTGAATGAGGCTAGTATTCGCACCCTGTCAGGCGCCCATCTAGCGGGTCTTTTTGAGCAAAGTTAAAAAACGTAAAAACCCTGAACGTTTATACCATTTGCCAAGTTTATCTGTTTAGTTCTAGTAAAGTTTGATTGTCTAACTTTTCAATCATCCCAGATTTTACAGGTGGCAGTCTCCCGTCCGCCAGGGGCTGAGTCTACATAAGCCTGCCCTACTTTAGCAAAACGGTAGCGCATTTCCCAGCTGGGCTCTTCAAAATTAATGATAGTGCGACCCCATATCAGCATGTCGCGGTGTTTTTTTCCAGCCACCATGCAGATCAATTCGTCACCACCAATTTTCATATTTTGCTTATCGGTTTCGGGGCACCATTCCTTCCAATCTGTATTATTTTTGCGCTCCCAAACCTTATCCGACCAGATGCCGTCTTCCAATTTGAAGTTGCGGACTCCAACACCCTTAATTTTGCATTTTATCAAGGTGTCTCCCCAGGCGAGAGCAGGTGAAGATGACACTGATAATGTACTGAAAAAAGACAGGCCAATGACCAAAGAAATAACCCGCAACATTTGTTCTACCTTTGTAAATTTTGATAAAGTTCTCTGGGTGGAAAATTCCTATACAACAGCAAAAAATGACACAATATAATGCTTAAGTCAAAGGGTGAAAAGATGCAAAATGCTAACAAATTTTGCATTTTTTCGAATGGTGGGTTTGAGTAACTCCATTTACTCTTTTAAACTCGCAGGTTATCAATCAGGCGGACATCGCCAATACGCGCNGCGGCCAACAACACGGCCCCGTCTGTGTNGCCTTCNGACAAGTTTGACTTATTTTTTAGCTTCATGAGTGGAGCTAGTGTGTCTGCTNCACACAAAATAAANTAATCNACGCTATCAAANCCCNTCGCAACCAAGTCCTGTTGCGCAGTAGACAGTGTTTTTGCTACCTCAACGCCAGCANAGAGACTTTCTGCTGCCTTTTGAAGGGCTTGATACAGAGCNGGGGCCTGCGCCCTTTGAGTTGTGGTCAGATAGCCATTGCGTGAGGACATTGCCAGTCCATCTGCCTCACGCAGGGTCGGGGCAGCGATTACCTCTATTTGTAAATGGCGGTCGAGCACCATCTGCTGAATAACCCGCAATTGCTGAAAGTCCTTTTCGCCAAACACCGCCTTATCTGCATCAGTCTGTTCAAATAGCTGATTGACCACGGTTACCACGCCGGTAAAGAAATGCGGGCGGCTAGCCCCTTCTAGACTGTCTGCCAAGCTGCCAGGGAAAATCTTGGTAGCATGTCCGTCTCCATACATCGTCTCCGGCATGAACACTGCATCGCAAATTGCAGTGGCGGCCAGTTTGTCGAGGTCGGCGCTTTGTGTGCGCGGATATTTGTCAAAATCTTCGCTGGGTGCAAATTGCAGTGGATTTACATAGATTGAGGTTATGACCTTATCCGAATGGGCGGCTGCCAACTCCAGCAAAGAGAGATGACCATCATGCAGATTGCCCATGGTCGGCACAAGACAGACACTTTGGCCAGTGGTTTTCCAGGCCGCGCTCTGGGCTAGCATTTCTTCACGGGTCGTGCAGATGTTCATAGCCAGTCTCTTTTTGTCTCACGTCTGACCAGATTTGCGGGCAGACAGTTGGTCAATTAGCTTAAGAATGGTTTCTGCTCCGCCGATATCTGCGGCAGCATTCTCAAAAAGAGTGTGCAACGCAGAGGCCACATGGCTGGACTGGTTAGCAATGTTGAAATAGCCAATATCCTTGGCAGCATTTGCCAGCGAAAATTGCAGACCGCTGATATCACCCTTTTGCAAATAGGGTCGGAAGCGTTCCAGAACAACAGATTTGCCGCCTCCAGCTTCCAGCACATCGATCAGTGTTTGTGTGTCAATGGCTTCTGTGCGGGCAGCAGCAGCAGCTTCTGACAGAATAGCGGCGAAACCAAGCGAGACATAATTGTGGATTAACTTCAACCCGTGGCCTGCGCCTACTGGACCAGCAAATGTGATCTTATCAGCAAAACAGTTTAGTAAATCCATGACTTCCTGGATGTCCGCGTCATCCCCACCCAGAATAAGATTCAGCCTGCCCTGTTCTGCTTCTTTGGGTGTGCGTGTCATTGCGGCATCAATATACCGTATCTGCTTTGTCGCCAATCTCTTTGCAAATGTGCGGCTTTTTTCGGGTAAGCTGGTTGAACAATCCAGCACGATCTGGCCTGGTTGAGCGTTTGCAAAAACACCTTGCTCGGAAAATAACACTGTTTCGACCTCTGGCGCGCCGGTAACGCATAAAAGAATTATATCAGCGTTAGGACAAATCATACTCAGGGTTTCTGACTGAACGGCACCGGCAGCGAGAAGGTCATCTATCGGTTGGTTGCCATCATGACGCAAAAAGCTCAAATGATAAGGCCCGGCCCGTAAAATATTTCTTGCGATGCCATGCCCCATCAGGCCGACACCAATCATGCATATGCGCATTTGTTTCAGCTCTTGCTCTGTTTTGTCATTTTTTACTGTTTGTTTATTTATAGTCTTCGTATGATTTTTCTTCCACCAGCTCAGAGCCAGTTTTCAAATTAATCTGTTTTTTTAATGAGGCCCGCTGGTCATTGGTAAAATAAACTGACCGGGCGAGTTCAATGAATTCCTCATCAAAGCATTTTTCAGCTTCTTTTAATCTGATCGCATCCTCAATATCCCATAAGCGCTGATTCACTTGCTTCAATTTAGCTGCAAGCTGCTGGATTTCATCTGTATTATAGGCGGGTAGTGCAATTGCTGGCAGAAGGCTCTCCCGTTCTTTGAGGATATTGGCTAGTTTTTCGGTATCATCTATTTTGTCAGCTTTAATATCCAAAATGGTCAGCTTGTCCATGATTTCACCAACGGACACATCAATTTTTATGCTCATCTTATGCTCTGCCTTCGTGAAAGATATTTTGTAAATTGTCAGAATTCTGGATAGTTGTTCAGATCTACGCATAATGGATGTTTTGACCGGCAATCTAAAAGAAGTTTTGACGTAAAATCTTATAAAGGTAAAGATCCCAAAGTCATCAATCCTTCCAAAAATTAAAATACAAATGGGTTTCTTGCCTGCGGTGCAAGCAATCAGATATATTATTTAAAACAATAAGGTCATCTGTTAGATGATGCAGTGATTGCCTTGATAAGCGACTAATATAATCAGCCAAACCTGAATCTGTTGGAAAATAGTTTAATGGCAAACCTGGCCTTGAATTGTGTTTTACCTGCTGCCAATCTTGTTCAACAAGAAGTCTGTTCATTTGACTTGCTGTAGCTGCTCTTATGCGATTTCACTGGTTCCAGGCATGCCTTTTGTCAGTCTGAGAGAACGCTTCGTAAAACATACATTCACCCGCTCTTATAAGGAGATATTAAAATGATGAGATTATTTACTGCAGGTCCATCTCCTTTTGGCCGAAAAGTTGTTCTTGCCCTTCATGTTACAGGCCTGCAGGATCAGGTCGACATAATCGCCACAAATACAGCAGAGCCTGATAGCGAAAATAGGCGTCTTAATCCTTTGGGAAAAATTCCTACTCTCGTTACCGATGAGGGGCCATTATTCGATAGTCGCGTTATTTTAGAAGCGATTGACAGATTTGCTGGCGGAGACAGGCTCCTGCCTGCTGTTGGACCCAAACGCACGACGGTGCAAACTAGGATAGCACTGATTGATGGAATTATGGATGCAGCTATACTCATTGTTTATGAAGGGCGTATGCGGCCTGAGGGCATGCAGGTCCAGTCTGTTCTAGATTATCAAAGAGGTAAAATTGAGCGCAGTCTTGCTTATCTGGAGGATCAGGCTCTGCAGTATAACAAAGGTAAAAATCCAGATGCAGTTGATATTGGATTGGCTTGCCTGCTCGATTATCTTGATTTCCGGCAGGTTTTTGACTGGCAGGTAGCTGCACCATCCTTAGTTAGCTGGATGACAGATTTTGCCACAAGTGTCTCTGGTTATAAAGAAACCTTGCCAGAAGGTATAGCGGCCGCACCCTGGCGGAGATAGCCAGAGTAGTCCATCTGAACTAACATCTTTTAGTCTTCCATTGTTTCAGGGCTTTGATGCCCCTGCGCGGCTGAGTTTATCAGGCTGGCGTTAGCAATTGACAATAGTGGTGGTACAATCAGCAGCGTGGCGACGGTTGATAACGCCAGCCCGCCAAACACAACTGTGCCGATGCCTCTATATAATTCTGAGCCTGCTCCAGGAAAGATGACCAGTGGCACAAGTCCGAAAAGCGATGTCAGCGTTGACATAAAAATAGGCCTGATCCGGTTTTGTGTGGCTTCAATAATGGCATCTGGAACCGCCATTTTATCTTCTTTTAAATGCAGGACTGTTTGTTCTATCATTAAGATCGCATTATTCACCACAATACCTGTTAGGATAACAAAGCCCAACATCGTCAGCATATCCAGCGGCTGGCGCAACAATAAGTTTAAAATAGCAAGGCCAGCTATGCCTCCTGCACTTGCTACAGGTATTACCAATAAGATGATTGCAGGCAGGATAAAGCTGCGCAACAGCACAACCAACAACAGAAAAATGACGCCTATTGCAGTAAGCACATTCAACTGCATGGCTGTCCAGGTCCTAGCCAACTCACTGGCCGCACCTTTCACATTGATTTGGACAGGTTTTGACTTTAATTCCGCAGAAAGGGTAGGCAGGATTGTGTTTTCAATCTGCTCAATTGCAGCTTCTAGGGGCACAGATTCATTTGGGCGTAGTTGAATGGACAAGGCTTGCTGCCCGCCAATACGCCTAATTTCCTGTGGTGCGCTAATGAGCTCAACCTTCGCCAATTGGTCAATCCGGTATATTTCACCCTTTTCACCTATAACCGATAAGCTACCGAGGTCAGATAAGCGATGCTCACCAGCTTTCTGACCTGACAATACAAGGTCAATCAGATTTCCGCCAAGGGGGATTTGAAATATAGGAAGCCCGTCATTCAGCACATCCACCGCTTCGGCAAACTGACGTGCAGTCAGGCCCGCAGCACTCAGCGCAAATGGGTTGGGGCTGATCCGGATCTGCGCCGTTCCAGAACTCAAATTGGGAATGGTGCGGATTTGATTGCCATCCGAACGGGGAAATGTACGTGCTAGCCGAGTATTTAAGCTCCTGGCAACAGGGGTGATTGTATCTAAATCTGGTCCAGTGATATCAATCCGTATTGATCTTGAGCCACCTACAGACCTCCCGAATAAAGAAGCTTGTCTCACAAAGGCTGAGGCTCCTGGCTCTNCAAATACAGGACGGCTTAATACTTGTCTCAGCTCGCCTACGCGGGTTGGGTCTTCTGCTGCTGCACCTGCAAAGGCTCCGCCTGCATAGGCAACAAAGAAAAAGCGGGAAATAGCTGGCGGTCCATCAACTGTTGTTTCCCCTTGCCAAAGAGGCCGGGCAGACTGTTCCATCTTTTCGGCAATGCGCAGGGTTTCATCCATTGAATAGCCAGGCGGGACAATAATACGGCCAAATACAAAATTCGCGTTGCCATCGGGTAAATAGTCAATCTGGGGCATGAACCGGTAGATTGCCAATCCCGCTGATGAAATCATCAGCACGACAAGCCCTAGACCGATCAGACGGCGTTTCACCGTGAACCGTGCATAGCTGACCACTGCACTATGGATGAGTTTTGCCAGCCCATCAATGACAGGCAGCCTGAACGGACGGGCATAGCGTTCAGCATCGCCCTTTAGCAGGGTAGCTGATATTGAGGGAATGACTGTTGCTGACACAAGCACTGAAATCAAAACAGCCACAGAAATAGCAATGCCGATATCTCGGAATAGTTGGCCAATCGGCAAATCAAGCAGAATTACAGGAATAAAGACGATCACTGTTGTCAGTGCAGACCCTAGTATCGGAGCCCAGACCTGTCTTGCGCCATGATAAGCAGAGTTAGCAGCATTTCTGCCCGCCTGCCTAAGCCTGAAGATGTTTTCCTGAGAGACAATCGACGCATCAACCACCATTCCAACAGCAAAGGCCAGGCCGGCAAGAGAAATGACATTAATGGATAAACCCAAAGCTGCAATGACTACAAAAGTGCCAATTACAGAAATGGGAATAGCTGCAGCAATAATCAATGTTGGGGCAGCTGATCTAAGGAATAAAACCAGCACGGACAGGGCAAGTAGGCCGCCCACCCAGATATTCTGCTGCACAAGTTGCAGGGCAGAATCNATATATTTNGTTTCATCATAAACCAGCTTCAGNTCTAGCCCACGCTGGGCCAANACACTTTGATTAAGGGTGTCTATGACAGTTTGCATTGTCTGCATTGTCTGGACCACGTTTGTTCCCTGTTCGCGAAGGGCATTTAGGATCAGTGCATTCTTGCCATTTAGCCTTCTGAAACTGGACCGTTTTTCCATCTCCAGTGCGATATCTGCAATATCCCGCAATAAGATAGGCACTAGTTGACCATCTGCTGTTATGTCATTGCGGATGACAACTGCACCGGCTGTTTCTGGAGTAAAGAGGTCAGATTGTGTCCGCACTGCGTAGGTGCGCTTACCCTGATCAACTGCGCCAGCTGAAAGGACGGCGGAGGATTGGCGTAAGGCGTTTGCTACTTCTGAGATAGNTAGGCGAAAACGAACCAGTTTTTCTGGGTGAATACGGATTGACATTTGCTGGCTACCACCACCGTAATACGTCACTTCAGCAACACCTGGCACACGTTCGAGTCGAGAGACAAGCTCGTTATCAACAAATCTACCTAAGGTTTCCACATCTATCTCTTGTCCAGGAAGAGCAGTTAGGGCCAATCTGGCAATTGGGCTGTCATCAGAATTTGATGTCCTGACTTGCGGTGCTTTGGCTTCTCTCGGCAGATTCGTGATTCCAGACAGTTTGGTCAGTAATAGGGTAAGTGCCTTATCCATGTTGGTGCCAACAGCATAAGTCAGCGTAATCCGAGCTGATCCATAACGCGAATTGGACGAAATTTCTTCAACAGATGATAAATTTGACAGCTCATCTTCTAGGCGATTGACAATTTCTCTATCTACATCCTCAGGCGTTGCCCCAGCCCAGTTCACGCGAACCTGAAAAATGGGTTTTTCAATGTCAGGGCTCATCTGAATGGGGATTGTCCGCGCAGCAACAAAGCCAAACATGACAATCAGAACCATAAAGGCTATAACCGCTATCGGCCTCTCAATCGCTAATTTGATAAATGAATTCATATTTCTTCTACTGTTTTATCCTGACTTGCTCCATTTTTTAGGCTGGCCAGACTTTTTTGAAGAGCCATCCTTATTTTTATTTTGACTGCCTGGAATTTGGACTTTGCTGCCATCTGATAGCCCCTCATTTCCCTTCACCACAATAACGTCCCCTGCGGCCAGACCATCTGTTATGATCACTTTGTCGCCATAGGAGCCGCCAAGGGTCACCCTGCGGCGGCTCACGGTTTCATCCGCAACCACAAAGACCACATGGCCACCTGACACAGGAATAAGCGCATCTTGGGGAACTGTCACAACTGGCACGGGTGGGCTTGTTGGAACAAGCACATTTACTGGCGTGTTATCGGCCTGGAGATCTGCTGACAGATTACCAGCAACCTTAAAACGCACTTTCCGCGTTCCTGTTCGTGTATTTTCCTGTGGCAGCGTTGCTCTGAAAATCAACAGTAGTCCTTTGTTGCCAGCATTCCGGTTGGGTGTGCCATTATTGAGTTTGGCTTTCACTTTTCCAGCCTGCTCGACAAATGGAATATAACCAGCTGGGATTTGGGCTTCAATTTCAAAATCGGCCTGATTGCGGATCCCAGCAATACGCTCACCTTCCCGCAGAAACCGATTGTTTCCTTCAATAAGATTTACAAGTTGTCCAGATATGGGGGCGAGCAGTTCGGCTGATTTTATGTCTCTGTCCAGCTCATCCAAATCAAGCTGAAGTCTTTTCATTTGGATGGATAGAGCAGAAGCCTGTGCTTTTAACTGGCTGATTGCCTGTTGTCTGACCAGCAGTTGTTCCTCAGCAGCCAACAGATTGGTCTGCACAGTCTCAAATGCCTCAACTGACAATGTGCCTTTGCTAACCAAATTCTTTGCGCGGTCTGCCTTTTGGCGCAGTAAGGCTAGCCTACTTTTTGCAACTTCTTTCAGCTGCTGTCTGAATTTTAGGTCTGTTTGCGCCTGTTGTTTGTTCTGCTGTGTTTCTTCAAGGTTTAATTTTGTGCGGCGTTGCTGTATTTGCAAATCAGCTGTATTCTGCTTGGCCAACTTTTGACCCTTTTGAACAAAATCACCTGTTCTTAATTCCTCAATTTTTGTTACCGCTGTTAGCGGCGCACTTATCTCATAGGGTAGCCCGGATCTTACACGGCCCTCAACAACAATTTGGCGTGCAAGAACTTCAGATTTGGCGACGCTGGTCTCAACAGAGAGGGCGCGTTTATATTGTGCTGAAGCAGGCCATGAAGCCAGAACAGATAGCGCAACTATAGTTACAAGTAGCTTTGCCTTGATGGCGGCGGTGGACAGAGCCTTAAGCATAACAAATTTTTCCAAAGCTGATGGTGCTGCTGGATGCAGCCTGAACTGAATATCCTCGCAAGAGGTATGAAAATCATATAATGACTTGATGTGTTTCCAAACATAAAAAAACGGAACCTGTTAAAAACGAGGTTCCGTTCTTTGACTTACTGCTAAAATTCACATCTCAAGCCAATACGTCATGACATAAGGGGAGGAAATTTGACGTTTGGGAGGGGCTTCATTCAGGCAGCATCATCATCTTTAATTGACCATGATTTAACAAAATCATTAATCTCATCACGTTTCAGGCCAATATCAGCCAACGTTCTGTCGTCAAGTCGATTCAATGAAGAAACCGCACTTGAATATTCTAACCAAGCCTTGAGGCGACCAAGGAAAGTTGGTTGGTTGTCATTTGCAGCGTCTTTTGCTTTTGTCATTGGTATGCTTCCTTTCATGAATGACGTTCTTACTATTCGCGACAATACGGAAAACTATCAGGTTGAGAAAGATTCAAACAAAGCCGGTCATGATGTGGCAACCCTTTGGATATATAGGACAAATATGCTGACTTAGTTTATTTGTAAAGTACTGAAATATTATATTTTTATTACATTTTTCGTAGCGTAATTTTCATTCAATAAGTGTCGCCATTTGAGGTAAAAAAGACAGCTTTTGATCGCTTTTTGAAATTTTATGATCATCTACAGTTTATTTGTTTATTTTGATGTTCATGTGAATAAGGATTTGTAACATTGGACGGGGCGCATAAATGCAAAGACAGGTCAAATTCCATGACGAATCGGTCGGATGTTTTTCAATTTCATAATGATGGCATAAGATGGTCTCTGCATTTTCAGTTGCTACTTTTTATGTGAAAAGGTTCTTAACGAATGAGCCAGAGCGTATCAAAAGGGTTTGTCTGTCGAAATTGTCAATTAGCAGGCCATTATGGCTTTCATGAAGAACAAGACGGGCTTGCCGTACCTAATTGTCCGTCATGTGCTAGTCCGAGGGTGGTTTTGCATGCGGAGTTATTCTCTTTAACCATGGCTCATATCGACTGTGATGCGTTTTATTGTTCTGTTGAAAAGCGGGATAATCCANANTTGNAGGANAAGCCGGTTATTGTTGGTGGTGGCGAGCGCGGTGTTGTTGCTGCAGCCTGTTACGTTGCACGNNAATATGGTATANNGTCTGCCATGCCGACNTGGCAGGCAANAAAGGCCTGCGCTGATCTTGTCATCATAANGCCCNGGATGGNGCATTATCAGNAAATNGGCAAACAGATCAAANAAATGATGTTNTCTCTCACGCCGNTGGTTCAACCCTTGTCGATAGATGAGGCTTTTTTGGATTTGTCCGGCACAGAAAAAGTCCATAGGAAGACTCCAGCTGAGGCACTTGTCGCTTTTCAAGCCATGGTTAAAGCAGAGATCGGTGTAAGTGTTTCTGTCGGTCTAGCGCCAAATAAATCAATGGCGAAGATTGCCTCAGATCAGGATAAACCAGATGGCTTCTATGTGATTGGGCAGGCAGAGTCTAAAAGCTGGCTNAATGACAAGCCTAATACAATTCTTTTTGGACTNGGGCAGGTNGCGAGCAAAAAATTAAATGCTGCAGGTTTGCAGACCTGTGGGGATATCGCAGCTTGTTCGTCGGCAAAGCTGGAAAGTCTCATTGGACATGATGCCAGACGAATAAAGCAGCTAGCCTGCGGTATTGATCTGCGTCATGTTGAAACCAGCCGCGATGCCAAGTCTATTTCTTCGGAAACAACTTTTGCCCGTAATATCGACTCGCTGCCTGATTTACTGAGCATTGCTGATGGGCTGTTGCAGACGGTCTCTTGGCGTTTGAAAGACAGTGAGCTGAAGGCGACTCACGTGCATGTAAAGCTGAAGCGACCAAATCACCGTATTTTGTCACGAAGTGCGCGTTTGGACAAACCTACGCAGATGGCACATCGTCTGTTTGAAGTGGCGTCATCTTTAATTGAAAAAGAAGCTGCACCTAAAAAATTCTGGCGTCTTTTAGGCATAGGTGTATCCGTTGCTAAGGTCGAGAAGAGCGCGAATAACCTGTTTGCTGAGGAAGAGGTTGAATTATTTGAAGAGCAAAGAGATGCACATAAAGAACGGAAGGATAAGTTGGAGGAAGCCATTGACCATGTCCGTGCNANGCTGGGTGCTGAAGCTGTAAAAACAGGACGGCGATTTTCTTTTGAGGCCCGAAAGCAAAANCGGGCAACTAANAACATCCTGCAGACAGATAAAAATCGTCAGACAGATTGTTGANAAGGCANTGNNATGTGTGAATTNACACTNTTTTTTTATNGAACCCTTCGCGCTGCAGAAATNCGNTCTGCTGTGCTTGGCTATGATTTNCCAACAGGTCAACTGACTGACGCTGTTCTCGAAAACTATCAGGTCAGGCGTGTTAAGGGCGCTCTCTATCCCCTTTTGGTCCCCGCTGCTGGTGAAAAAGCTNTAGGTCTATTGGCTACTAGCTTGGATAGACTGGCCATACAGATGTNGGANCAGTTTGAGGGTAACCATTACAACCGTTCGGCGCTTCANGTTTACACTGNAGCGGGTTTTGTGGAGGCGGATGTNTACCTTCCTGATGACACATTGTTAGCAGCGGAGTCATGGGATTTTGACAGATGGTATAAACATGATATGACAGCCTTTCTACAGCAGGATTTCAGACAAGAGGGAGTTCGCCCNCCATCTGATTAATGCGCTGTCTATCTTTTTCTGCCAGGCATCTTTTCAGTCTGGTTTTCCCNTGACCTGTGTTAGTCNCAGGTTNAATTCAAGGCCAAAGTTATGTTTGATACTTCAATGATATTTATCTCTGGCCTGAATCTCAGTACACAACCGCACAGCGTATTCTGGCTCGTATGCTGCATAGCTGTGTTTTCTGTATCTATTTCCAAGTCCGGCTTTGGGGGGGCACTAGGCGCGTTATCTGCGCCCTTGATGTTAACGATTTTACCTGCAAAAGTGACCCTTGCTATTTTGCTGCCTATCTATTTGATGGCAGATTTTTGGACCGTTTATATCTGGCGGGGCTATGCCGTAAAGACACTTCTTTTCTGGATGGTTCTNACTGCTGTAATTGGCCAGTTTCTTGGTTATCTGCTCATTGAGGTTATAGATGATAACACATTGAAGGCTGTTATCGGCGCACTAGCGCTTGTCACCGGAGTNCGGTATTGGCTGGCTGTGCTTAAGCCAACTATGTCCGCTCCTTCCAGAGCAGCNGTTCGGGACATCCGTCGTCGTTTTCGTCAACGCTCCGCGATTTGGTGTACATTTTCNGGGCTGTCCAGTTTTATCTCTTTGACAGGGGGAATTGGCGTTCAGATATTCATGCTGCCCATGGCGATACACCGGTTTTTCTTTGTTGGCACGTTAGCTTGGTATTTTCTGTTTATAAATCTGGCAAAAATTCCTTTCTTTTTTGACCTCGAGTTATTTACCGCGCAAACAATTGGCATAAGTGCAACCCTCTTGCCAGTGATCCCCCTTGGTGTGATTGCAGGCAGATGGTTGAACAAAAAAATGTCAGATAAGCTGTTTTACCGAATTGGTCATCTTGCTCTTGTGCTGCTTGGCATCAGGCTTATATGGACGTCAGTAAGNTAAAAGTTGAGCTGTCACGGCAAAGCAGCAGGTTACAGATANTAAAAAGGAATAGATGTCTGATATGAAACGCTGGCGCCATCTAATTGTAGCAATAGGCCTTGTTCCTTCAATTTCTGTTTATGTAATGGCCTGTTTGTATATTTCAGGGTTTGTTGTAGGGCTTCACTGGGCATCTGATCTAGCCTTTTTTATTTGTGCGGGCTTGGTCTGGTTATATCCCGCTGCACTGGTCGTCCGCTGGCTTGCTGTAACTGAAAGCTGAGCAAGGGTCTGCACTATTTCACACAGCAGAATGCTAGTAACCATCAGATGTTAAATATTTTATTGTCTAGTGCTGAATAATCATGAACAGTGTGGGGAGNTTGCCCCTTTGTGTTTAAGGTNATGTTCTATCCATGAAACGCTATTCAGCTTGGCAACTTTTGAAACAGGGCCTAATGGGACAGGCAGGCTGGGCGCCTGCTTGGCGTCAACCTGAACCAAAGCTAAAATATGATGTGATTATTATTGGCGGTGGTGGTCATGGACTGGCAACAGCCTATTATCTGGCGAAGCTTCACGGTATAACTAATGTCGCTCTGCTGGAAAANGGGTGGATTGGCGGGGGCAATTCTGGCCGCAACACAACAATCGTGCGGTCCAACTATTTTGTTGAGGGTAACACCGCTTTTTACGAACATTCTTTGAAGCTGTGGGAAGGTCTGTCGCATGACCTGAATTATAACGTGATGTTCAGCCAGCGTGGACATCTCAATCTATTTTTCACACCAGGCCAGCGTGATGCCATGATGCGGCGGTACAATATAATGCGCCTAAATGGCATTGATGGCGAATTTCTGGATCGAGAACAAGTGCAGAAGATGGTGCCTCATCTGAACTATTCTGAGCAGTCGCGGTTGCCAATACTGGGCGGGTTTCTTCAGGCACGTGCAGGGACCGCACGTCATGATGCGGTGAATTGGGGATATGCTCGTGCTGCATCTACCTTAGGCGTGGATATTATCCAGAATTGTGAAGTAACTGGCTTCATCAAAAAGGCAGGTAGAATTGTCGGTGTTGAGACAAGCCGGGGTGAGGTCGAAGCAGAAAAAATCGGTATGGCGGTTGCAGGCTCGACATCTGTTTTGGCTGCACAGGCAGGGTTGGGTCCTCTGCCGATTGAAAGTCATAAATTGCAAGCCTTTGTATCTGAGCCTATAAAGCCGTTTCTGGACACTGTAGTGGTCTATGGGGCTGGACATGGTCATTTTTACATCAGCCAGTCAGATAAGGGCGGAATGGTATTTGGCGGTGACCTTGACGGTTATAATTCTTATGCTCAGCGCGGTAATTTACCTATCTATACTGATGTTGCTAGCTGTGCGATGAATGTTATGCCAGCCTTAGGCCGGATAAAGCTGTTGCGGCAATGGGCAGGAATTATGGATATGTCAATGGATGGCTCGCCCTTTATCACAAAAACAAATCTGTCAGGTTTCTATCTGAATGCAGGGTGGTGCTATGGCGGATTTAAGGCCATACCCGGTTCTGGGTGGTGTTTTGCTCATACGATAGCACATGATCAGCCGCACGAAATTAACAGCCTGTTAACGCTTGATAGATATGCGCAGGGCCGCCAAATAGATGAATCCGGACATGGCCCTTTCCCAAAATCACATTAGGCACATGAAGGACAGTGAGGAGGAACATGTGAAATGCTGAGATTAAACTGTCCGTTTTGTGGTCTGCGTGATCATCACGAATTTGCTTATCTGGAAGACGCCAGCGTNCANATGCCTAGTTTTGAANACACATCTGAAAAAGCTTGGTTTGAGGCCGTCTTTCTTCGNAAAAATCCGCGCGGTGTTCATGTGGAACATTGGCATCATATCCATGGCTGTCGAATGATATTGCGGGTGGAACGNNATACGCAGACCCACGTGATNAGCAAAGTTGAAGCGGCACATCCTTCGTTTCGCCAAAGATTAAGCGATGTCAATGACGAAACAAAGCTCATCCGCAAAGCCAGGTCTAAAACATGACGGGTTTTCGTTTAGATAAAGGCGGNNTGATTGAACGCCGTCAGAAGATTAACTTCCNNTTTAANGGGCAACAGGTAACGGGGTTCAAAGGGGACACAATTGCGTCTGCATTAATGGCATCTGGCCATATGCTGGTTGGGCGTAGCTTTAAGTATCACCGTCCGCGTGGTATCATGTCTGCTGGTGTTGAAGAAGGAGGAGCGTTGTTCAACACAGGAGATGGTGCGGCCCGAGTGCCCAATGTAAAAGGTACCGTGACAGAAATTAGTGAAGGGCTCAGGGTATACAGCCAGAACGTCTTTCCCAGTCCAGGATTTGATTTGGGCGCAGTTAATGGATTGATTGCTCCCTTCATCACTGCAGGATTTTANTACAAAACCTTTATGGGCCCCTTTGCCAACACAAAGTTTTGGATGTTGTGTGAACGNTTCATTCGCAGAGCTGCCGGGCTTGGTCAGGCATCACGAGAAGCAGACCCCGCTAGATATGACATCGCAAACGGTTTCTGTGATGCTTTAGTCATTGGCTCTGGGCCGGCTGGACTGACAGCTGCGGCGGGTCTCGCTGAAAAGGGCCTAAATGTCATTCTAGTCGAACAGGATTTTGAATGTGGTGGCAACTGGCTAGCCACTGCTCATAAGATTGACCTAGCCAGTCGTGATCAGTTGTTAGCGCGAATAAGTGCTGCTGGCGGGCAGATTATGACACGGTCAACAGCTTTTGGTCTTTATGATGGTCATGTTGTTGGCGTCATTGAAAGGTGTACGGATCATTTATCTGAACCGCACCCTGATCTGCCGCGTGAAATTTTTCATATCATTCGTGCAGGCCATATTATTCTAGCTACTGGTGCTCTTGAACGAGGCCTCGCGATTGGAAATAATGATAAGCCGGGGGTAATGCTGGCACATGCGCTGACGCACTATGCAGGTCGATATGGGGTTATGCCTGGCAGTATGGCCGTGCTGGCCACCTGCCATGATGGAACTTATGAAGATGCTGTGTATCTAGCTAAAAAGGGAATGCAGATCACGTTGCTGGACGCGCGAAACAAGCCCAGTCATCTGCACAAGAAAGCTGAGGCTGCAGGAATATCAGTTATGTTGGGATGTGTTCCTGTCAACATTATTGGGGGCAAGCGGGTTGCTGGTGTTGAAATCGGCCAGTTAGGAGCAGGTGATAAGGTTGAAGACAGTCGAAAGGTCATAGGCTGTGATGTGGTTGGCCTGTCTGGTGGTTATTCCCCGGTTGTCAATCTGTTGTCACATCGCGGTGTTAAACCCATTTGGAATGAGCGTCTGCAGGCATTCCTCAGCGGAAAAACAGCAGAAAACATTCACACCATTGGCGCTGCGGACGGGTTTTATGATGATGAGTCNGTTCTTTTATCAGCNAAAAAAGTTGTTGGCATGCTCACAGGNNAGCCATTTTACGGCCGTCTGAACAGAGGCTGGTCCGCTGCTATTCGTCCACTTTTTGAAATTCGTACCGCACGTAAACTGAAATGTTTTATCGATCCACAGCACGATGTCACTACAGATGATATCCGTCAAGCAGAGCTGGAAGGATTCACTTCTGTTGAACTTATGAAACGCTATACGACGTTGGGTATGGCAACTGATCAAGGACGTGTGGGAAATGTGCTGGGCATTGCTGCAATGGCTGATGCACTTGGCCAATCCATCAAAGAGACAGGCATCACAACCTTCCGCCCACCTTTCACGCCTGTATCTATTGGCGCGTTGGCCGGACGATATTCTGGTGCGCATTGGGCACCAACACGTCGGTCCCCAATGCATCATCAGCACCTAGCNGCAGGNGCTGTAATGACTGATGCCGGTNTATGGAAGCGTCCTTGGTATTATCCTCATACAGCTGAAACAATAGATNATGCTTATATTCGNGAAGCGGCAACCACACGTCAGACCGTTGGTATGGTTGATGTGTCCACATTGGGTAAAATAGCTGTTCAGGGGCATGATGCGACCACATTCTTGAACAGAATTTATATAAACGGTTTTGCCAAACTGACAGTGGGACGGGCCAGATATGGAGTGATGCTGCGTGATGATGGTATGGTCCTTGATGATGGCACAACATGGCGCCTGGAAGATGATGATTATTTTATGACCACTACCACAGCGCAAGCTGGNCCGGTTATGCAGTTCATGGAAGAGCTGTTGCAGACNCGTTGGACGGACCTGCGTGTTCATTTATCATCTGTNACAGATCTATGGGCTGGGATGGCGATCGCTGGCCCGCTAGCGCGCAACCTTTTAGCGCAAGCTGTTCCTGNCATTGACTGGTCAGACGAAGCCTTTTCGTTTATGGCTGTTAAGCAAAGTACAATCCATATAGCCGATACNGAAATTGAGTGTCGTATTGCCCGGATTTCGTTTTCAGGTGAACGGGCTTTTGAACTTTATGTTAACGCTGATCATGGGGCTATGATGTGGCAGTATCTTTCTGACTTTGTTGCCCGTTTTGATGGCTGTTTATATGGCATGGAGGCACTTGGTACTCTGCGCATCGAGAAAGGCCATGTTACAGCAGCTGAACTTGATGGCCGGGTCACACTTGAAGATGCTGGATTTGCAAAAATGGCTTCTGACAAAAAACCTTACATCGGNTCTGTCTTGCGCAAGCGACCGCATNTGCAGACTTTTGANAGGCCAAAGCTTGTAGGCATATTTCCNAAGGATAAATCACACAGATTCGGGTCTGGNTCTGTTCTNTGCNCGAAAGGCCAGGTTGCTGGTTTTGGAGAAGGCTGGATAACAGCTGTCACCCATTCGCCTGTGTTTGGNCATTATATTGGNCTTGGCTTTATTTCNGGTGGTGCGGAGGCATGGCGGGGGAAGCCCGTCATAATTGCTGACCCTGTTAGAGGCCAGTTTACTGAGGCGGAGATTGTGTCACCACACATGTTTGACCCCTCAAGTGAGAGGCAGCAGGGATAGCCAATATGAATAGGCAGAACAATAAAATGACAACTGGCATTTCAGCTCTCGTTCTTGGTAAGCAGGGCAGACATGAAGATGGCCGTTCTGGGGTAATCATGCAAGAACTGACGGGCTATCAACTGGTCCAGCTTGCTGTTTTTCCGGATCAAATTCCCCGGTTTCAAACTAGCTTGATGCAACTCATAAATATTGACCAGCTAGCGGATATATCTTCGTCTGCTCGCACTTCCAATATGTTATTGCTGCGTCCTGAATTCACAAAATTCTGGCTTGTCCGGCAGCGGGGTGAAGAGCAAACTCTCTTTAAAGCTTTGGCGCAATATTTTCCGTTGGATTTGACAGGGAGTAAGGTTGTAATGCGGCTAAGCGGCGCAGATGCAGCGCAGCTAATTAACCGGTTTTGTGCTGTTGACTTGAGTTGCCCTAAAGGCAAATTTTTGGCGACAGCACTTCATCACGTGCCGGTACATATTTTGAAGAGCTCTGCCACAGCTTATTTGCTTTTCTTACCGCGCAGCTATGCTGAAAGTTTAGCAGAACTGCTCTATCATTCCGCGCTGCAATTTGGCGTTGATGTTAAGTCTGTTGCTGAATGGAGTAAAAAAAAGTGATGGACAGCAGAAAATGACAGTCATACAGGCAAAAGCTGATGAGGAGTTGAACAAACAACAGCAAATAGCGCCTAGGCGCCGTCTTCAAGATGTGATGGATTTAGCGCATAGATTGCTAGCAGAACATGAATTGCAAAACTGGCGCATCAGTTTTGATCATGCGCGTCGGCGGGCTGGCTTATGCAATTTCAGTACAAAGACAATCTCTTTGTCGCGACATTATGCTCGTGAAGCTACATTCGAGCATATCAAAGATACAATTTTGCATGAAATTGCCCATGCTCTTGTTGGACCTAGTCATGGTCACAATGCTGTATGGAGGCGTAAAGCCCGAGAGATCGGGTGTTCTGCGATGCGTTGCCATAATCTGACATTTACCAAAGCTAGATGGATTATGACCTGCCCAAATGGTTGCTTTGCCGTGGAAAGATATCGTCGAAAATCAGGACTTATCTGTAGTTCATGCAAGAACAATGTCGAGTTTGTTCCGGCTCGAGATAATGCATAATTTCCATCTTGATCAAAACCGTATGGGGGTGTTTGCAAAAGCGGTTCACTCATTACAGGATGCTGGCTTTGCTAACCCTCTTTTTTTTGCAGAAACGGAAATCCAACTTTTGCGGCGTGAGGCAAGTGCATTACCTTTCAGAAAGGCGCAAACTCTTGTCGGCAAGGATGTTTATCAGGATTTTTCCATTTGCTTTCCTGCGCCGCTCAAAAACAGCTTTAAGCTGGTCGCACAGATGCTGGAGCAGGCCTGTAAAACCATTGCAAAAGAGCGTCCGGGCCTGTTTGAATCTGAAGTCAAGATTAATGATTTTGCCGTGCAGAGTTATCCTGCCCATTCGCGGGGTATTGGCATTCATAAAGATGGTCTGCGGTATCGTAATCTTGTGTTCATTCTAACCCTCGATGGGCAGTCTGAGTTATTTGTCTGTTCAGATCGTCAAGGCACCGATCGCCAGGTTGTACCTGATAAGCCTGGACGTCTTGTGATCCTTCCAGCTCCTGGCCTTGCTTATGTCGGGCAGGAAGACCAGCGTCCTTTTCATGGTGTTGATAATGTCGTTGGTGGCCGTTTGTCGATTGGCTTCCGTCAGGAGCAATGCCAGCCAACTCCGACAATCTAAACTCTTTCATGACTTGCCACGATATGAAAAGCCTGTCACAATAAACTATTGGTGTCGTGGCCAAAAAAACGCCACTAGCCCAAAGGCCCTTTGGGCACCCTTATTCAGGCGTTTATG